>JBDSGA010000155.1:0-20357 GCA_039919235.1 Thermomonas sp.
AATCAATTGTCTTCGAGCGCAATGGTTGCAGGCCTTTCCAACCAGCCACCCGCGCCATCCGGAACCAGTTCGATCAATTCGATCCGGTCTTCATACACAGCGGTTACCCGCCCATCACTTTGGCCCAGATACACACCGGGACGCACCCGGTAGGTGACCTTGTCAGGCGCCATCACCAGCGCAACCGCGCCACTGCCACGGCCGAGAGTGCCCACCATATCGAGGCTGTCGAGCGGGAACTGTTCAAGCGTCTGCTTGCGCCGGCCCGGATCAGGCCTTGGGCCATTTCCTCCAGCGCCATTGAATTCCTCGCTGAAAGGATCGCGAAGGTTCTGCGCAGCATATTCGAAAGTCTCGAATTGCTGCATCACTGGCAACGGATCAAGTGGAGGCGCCGGTCGCGCCTTGACCTCGGCAACCCACTTCTGCAGGTCGCTGTTACCGCCGGTACAGGCGGCAAGTGCAAGGCAGAGAAATGTCACGGACGTCACGCGCATGGGTGAGTGGCGATTGCGGATGTCATCAGTACGCATCTCAGCCACCTCCATTCGCGGGTGTCGCGGCAGGCGCGATGGCTGCCTTTTCTGCAGGCTTCGCTGCGTCATCGGTTTGATTTGCAGTCTCTTCCTCATCGAGATAACGATAGGTCTTGACCGTGCCGGAGAGCTCAAGCGGGCTGTTGGGCCCGATGCGCGCACCGGGGTTCTTCCCGGAATCCCTGGGCTTCAACGAAATGTCGTGCATGGTCATGATGACCACGCGCGGCAACGATGCGACGCCGCTCACGAAGGCTCCGAACTGGTGGTAGGTACCGACCATGCGCAGTGCGATTGGCTTTTCCGCGTAGAACTCTTTCGGCGTTTCCGGACCCGGCTGGAACAGCTCATTGCTGATGCCCGTGGCCAGCGCGGTCTGCGAAATGTCGACGATAAGGTCGGGCATCTCGGTCTTGCTGGGCAACTGGCGCAGCATTTGCTGCAACTGCTGTTCCATCTGTGCAAGTTGTTGCTTCAGCGGCTCCAGATTAGCAGCGCGTCCCTGTTTCGTTTCGAACTCAGTACGCAAGTCACTTTCCTGTCCTTGCAGTGTTTCAAGTTCGGTGCGCTTGTCGCTGACGAACAACCACCAGGCCAAAGCGATGATCAATAGCGAAAGGAGCGCGCAGAAGCCAATCTTGGCGTTTTGCGGCCAGGATCCGATGTTGTTGATGTCCAGATCACGCAG
This sequence comes from Thermomonas sp., assembly GCA_039919235.1. Lineage (GTDB taxonomy): Bacteria > Pseudomonadota > Gammaproteobacteria > Xanthomonadales > Xanthomonadaceae > Thermomonas. Next base: position 1,225 of record JBDSGA010000155.1, read on the forward strand.
GCTGAGCTGTTTTTTGCTCACGATGTGGTTCCTCCTGCGGCAGGTGCAGCAACAGCGGGTGCGGCCGGCGCGTCCGTATCCGCGCCTTCCTTCGGCGCATTCGGATTGGCCAGCTTGACCTTGAGGTTGAATTCATACGGCAAACCGGGATTGCCCGCCTTCGCTTCGATGATGTTCAAATCAGGCTTGCTCATCCAGCCAGAACCTTCCAAGGTACGCATATAAGTACTGACGCGCGCGTTGGACTGGGCTCGGCCAGTGAGGGTCAGGATGTCGCCCTCCTGCTTGATCGCGGTCAGCGTCACCCCATCGGGAATCGTCTTCACCAGGGAATCAAACAAGTGAACCATCTGCGAACGGCTTGCTTGCAGCTGTTCGATCACTTCCTTGCGTGCAAGCAAGCGACTTTTCTTCTTGTCGAGCTCGGTGATCTCGGTAATCTGGCCATCGACCTTGGTGATTTCATCGCGCAGGTACTGGTTACGCGCGTTCTGGGTGCTGATCCGCCCGCTGTAGAAGCTGACGATCAGGAAGGAAACGAGCACGCCGGCCAGCGCTGCCAAGCCCAACATGCCGTAAAAATCCTTCTGTCTCGCTTTTCGGCGCTCCGCACGCCACGGAAGGAGATTGATCTTGGCCATCAGTCGAAGCTCCTCAAAGCGAGGCCGCACGCAATCATCAGTGCGGGCGCGTCCTGTGCCAGGGCGTGCGCCTGTACGCGTGGCCCCAGCGTCATGTGCGCGAGCGGATTGGCCACGGTCGTAGAGACACCCAACTGCTCTTCTACCATCTCGGCGATATTGGGGATCGAGGCGCAACCACCCGCCAGCACCACGTGGTCGACGCGATTGAACTCGCTACCGGCGTAGAAGAACTGCAACAGGCGGCTGACCTGTTGCACCATCGCTTCCTTGAATGGATCCAGCACTTCGATCTCGTAACTTTCCGGCAGGCCACCTTGGCGCTTGGCCAACCCTGCCTCTTCGTAACTCAGGCTGTAACGGCGCATGACTTCATCGGTCAACTGCTTGCCGCCGAACACCTGCTCGCGCGTGTAGATGCTGCGTCCGCCACGGAGGATGTTGAGCGTAGTCATCGTGGCGCCGACATCGACCAGCGCAACCAGCCCATCCCGCGGCACGTTCAGCGAACCTGCCATGAGCGCGAAGGCATTCTCGATGGCGAAGGCTTCGACATCGATCACCTTGGCGGTCACCCCGCCGAGTTCAAGCGCAGAGGCCCGCACTTCAACATTTTCGGAGCGCGAGGCCGCCAGCAGTACTTGCACCATCTCGCTGTTGCCAGGCATCGGCCCGAGAACCTCGAAGTCGAGGTTCACTTCTTCGATCGGATACGGGATGTAGTTGACGGCCTCAAGTTCGACCTGGGACTCCATCTCCTCTTCGTCGAGATCGGCCGGCATCGACATCGTCTTGGTGATGACCGAAGACCCTGATACTGCCGCGGCGGCATGCTTGACGCGCGTGCCGGATCGCGCAATCGCGCGCCGGATTGCTTCGCCAACGGCCTCGACCTCTACCAGGTTCTTCTCGACCACTGCATTCGGAGGCAGTGGCTCCACCGCGTAGTGCTCGACCCGATAACGGTCTCCCGTGCGGGATAGCTGCAAGAGCTTGACCGCGGTCGAACTAATGTCAACGCCGATCAACGGCGGCTGTGTTTTCGTTACCAGACCCACGGTATCTCCCCTTCCCACGGGCGCTTACGCGCACTTGTTGCTTAAGTACATGAATAACGGACTTTTCACACGTTGGCAACTCAATTTTACGAATTGCCGCCGTCAGCCCCCCGCATCCACCCCGTACTCGTTTGAATACAACGTTCACAACCGTGGAAACCGGCCGCCCCCTGCAGCCCGTTCATAACGGAGGCCTACTCTATACTCCGCGACCACGTCTGCCGCAATCGGAAGTTGTGCAATGCCCCGCCTCCCCCGCCTTTTCCGCTGGATTTTACTGGGCGCTGTCACGCTTGCGCTGCTTGGCACCATCGCCGCCGGCATTCTCGTGTACGTGGTCTCTGCGCGACTTCCCGATGTGCAGTCCCTGCGCAACATCGAGCTGCAGGAACCGATGTATGTCTACTCCCGAGACGGCCAGCTGATCGGCTTGTTCGGCGAGATGCGCCGCTATCCGGTGAACATCCGGGACGTCCCCCCACGGGTCAAGCAAGCATTCCTGGCGGCCGAGGACGCCAATTTCTATCAGCACCACGGCGTGGATTTCACCGGCGTGGCGCGCGCAGTGTGGCTGCTGGCCAAGACCGGGGGGCAGGAACGCGTGGCCGGCGGCTCCACCATCACCCAACAGGTCGCCAAGCAGTTTTTCCTCAGTTCCGAATACAGTTTCCGCCGCAAGTTCGCCGAAATGCTGCTAGCGATGAAGATGGAACGCGAATTGGGCAAGGACGAGATCTTTGGGCTGTACCTTAACAAGAGCTTCTTCGGCAATCGTGCGTACGGCGTGGCAGCGGCGGCCGAGTACTACTACGGCAAGAAGCTGGACGAACTCAGTCTGGACGAGATCGCCACCCTGGCGGGAACTCCCAAGTTTCCGTCCAGCGGCAATCCCCTGGACAATCCTGAGCGAAACCGTGAACGCCGGGACCACTACATCCTGCCGCGCATGGCCGAGCTCGGCTATGTCAGCGCCAGCGAGGCAAATGCCGCCAAGGCGGTACCGATGCATGCGGCGCCGCACGAGCGCCAGATCGAGGTGCATGCGCCGTACGTGGCGGAAATGGTCCGACAGGAAATGATCGCCCGTTTCGGCGGCGATGTGCTCAGCAAGGGTTACCACGTCACCACCAGCATCGACCCCGACCTGCAGGCCGCTGCAATCACTGCTGTCATCCAGGGGTTGCGCGTGTACGACCATCGGCATGGTTGGCGCACGCCCGAGCAAAAAGTTGAACTCACCAGCGACATGGATGCCAAAGCGATTGCCGCCAAGCTGCGTGGCATCCCGCCACAAGGCGGGTTATTGCCGGCAGTCGTCACTGGCAGCACTGGTGGCCTGCAGGTCGTGCTTGCCGATGGCAGCCAACTCACCTTGGACAGGGCCGCGACTGGCTGGACCGGCAAGTCGACCGCCGCAGTGGCACAGCGCGGCGATGTCGTGCGCGTGCGCCGCGACACGGATGGCAAACCCGATGCGGAGCCGACATGGCTACTGGATCAGTTGCCTCGTGCGCAAACTGCCTTGGTCTCACTGGATGCCGACACCGGCGCGGTGCGTGCCTTGGTCGGCGGGTACAGCTACGCCGGGAGCAAGTTCAACCGGGTCACTCAGGCCCGCCGGCAACCCGGCTCCAGCTTCAAGCCGTTTCTGTATGCCGCTGCATTCGAACGCGGCTTCAATCCCGCCTCGATCGTGCTGGATGCACCGGTGGTGTTCAAGGATCGACGTGGCCACATGTGGCGCCCGCAGAACGACAGCGGCAACTTCGCCGGACCGATGCGCCTGCGCGAAGCGCTGGTCCAATCCCGCAACCTCGTGTCCGTGCGACTGCTGGATGCGATCGGGGTGGACTATGCGCGCCGCTACATCAGCCATTTCGGCTTCGATGAAGCCAGCCTTCCTCCAAACCTGTCGATGTCACTCGGCACCGCGTCGCTGACCCCGCTGTCAGTGGCGCGTGGCTATACCGCCTTCGCCAACGGTGGATTTCTCCCCACGCCGTGGTTCATCGACAGCGTGCGCGACCGCGATGGCAAGCAAGTCTTCAAGGAAAAGCCGCCGACCGCATGTCCGCAGTGCACGCTGGTCCAGCAACCCGGGCAGGCTGGCACCACAGTGCTCCAGAGCAACGTCGCCGGGTTTGATCTCGGCCCTACAGCCAACCCGCCAGCGGCCTCGGCGCCCGTGATCGCCACTGGCAAGCCCTCCAAAGCACCGCCGCCCGCCCCCGCAAAGCCCGTGGATCCGAACATGGTGGTGGCCCCACGCGCGATCGACCCACGTGTCGCCTTCCAGATGCAATCGATGATGCGCGACGTGGTCCGGCGCGGCACCGCGACGGCGGCGAAGGTTCTGGGCCGCGATGACGTTGGTGGCAAGACCGGCTCGACCAACGACCACCGCGATGCTTGGTTCTCCGGATTCGGTGGCCAGTACGTCACCACGGTCTGGGTCGGGCGCGACGATTTCCGTTCACTCGGTTATCGCGAATACGGCGGCAAGGCTGCGTTGCCGATCTGGATCAACTACATGCGGGTCGCGCTCAAGGGCCAACCCGAACGAAACCCCGACCCGCCAACCGGCATGGTGCAAGTGAGCGTGGGTGCCGGTGGACGGCTGTTGCCGGCAAGTAGCGGCGGGATCGTCGAATGGGTCAAGGCCGAGGATCTAGATCGGATGGAAACCTATAGCGAGCCGGCGACCGACCCCAACGCTCAGCCCGATGAGGAAGCGTTCGACATCTTCTGAACCCCGCCAACCCAAGCGGCAGGGATGCACTCCGCCGGATGCTTAGGTACAGTCCATCCAAGTCGGTCACGTGGACGCAGGATGCCGAACGCCCGTCAACACACCAAGCTCCACGCGCACTTGCATGCGCAGACGCGGACCCGCGAACGTCGCCAACAACTGGCGAATGAAGCGGCCCGGCTGATGGCCGAAGGCGGGATTCGCGACTACCACGTGGCCAAGCTCAAGGCCGCGCAAAGCCTTGGTATCCACGACGATGCCTCGTTGCCGCGCAATCGCGAGATCGAGGATGCGCTGCGCGAATACCAGCGTCTTTTCCTGGGCAGCCACCAGGCCGCCGAGGTTCGCCGCCGGCGCGAAGCCGCCATCCATGCCCTGGAATTCTTCCGCGACTTCGATCCGCGCCTGGTCGGCGCCAGTCTCGAAGGCACCGCCGATGCGAATTCCGAAGTGGCCCTGCACCTGCATTGCGACGATGCGGATGCGGTTCCACGCTGGCTGGACGAGCACGGTATCCCGGCTGAATCGCGCAGTCGGCACCTGCGCCTGGATCGTCAACGCGACAGCGATTTCCAGGTTTGGGTGTTCAGCACGGAAGGATTGAGCATCGACCTCACTGTGCTGCCCGCCGATGTCGTGCGACAAGCCCCTCTTTCCAGCGTCGATGGCAAGCCGATGCGGCGCGCATCGCTGGTGCAACTGCGCGCTGTGATGGCGGACGAGGAAATCACTGGCTACGAAGCAACGCCCTGATCGGGCATCACCGGAAAGATCACTATGACACGCAGCCCGGGCTGGTGGTCGTGTAGCTCGACACGACCACCGTGACGCGCCGCGATCGCGCGCACTAGGCTCAATCCCAGCCCATTGCCGGGCGTCCCACGATGTTGCTCCAGGCGCTGGAAGCGATCAAACACACGGGCATGCTCCCCCGCCGGGATACCCGGCCCACGATCAGATACCTCTAGTGAGACGCCCTCCTGCGTCGTGCACGTTCGCACGCGAATACCAGCGCCGGCAACGGCATATTTCATCGCGTTGTCGAGCAAGTTGACCACCACTTGGAACAACTGGTCCGTATCGCCTGCCAGTATCGCGGGTTCGGCGTCGATGTCGATGCGCATGCCGATGGCCACCACGTTAGGTGCATACAATTCAACCGCGTCGCTGGCGATGCCGGCCAAATCGACCGCGCTGCCGATCGTCGGCCCCTGCCCCTCGATCCGCGACAAGCGCAGCAATGCGGCAAATGTCTGCAGCAGTGCGTCGGTTTCAAGGATTGCGGCATCGATCAAAGTGGGCGTGGTTTGATCGGCCTTGATTGCACGCAGTACCTCCAAACGCTGGCGCAAGCGGGTCAGTGGCGTATGCAGGTCATGGGCAATGTGATCGGTCGCCTCGCGCACCCCATCCATCAAGGCGTCGATCCGGTCCAGCATGGCATTCAGGCGTGCGCCCACGCGGTCGAACGGGTCCCCGCTGCCATCGGCGGGGACCCGCAGGCCAATCTCGCCGGCGGCGATCCTGCGAGCCGTGTCATCCAACTGGCGCAGACGACTGCCGACCCATCGGGAGGTCAGCCACCCCACCAGGAGGCCAAGTACGGCCGCCAGCGCCAGTGCGAGCCAGACTGAGCGCTGCATGATCGCGAGGAATCCATCCTCCGCGCGCAAACGCATGCCCGCGACCAGCCATTGGCCAGGATCTATCGCCACCACTTTGGCGAGCACGCGCGGATGGCCGGGATCCACGGGATCGCGGAACCGGATCCAACCGGCCCGCCGTACCACCGTGGCACCCACATTGGCGCCAGCCACTACACGACCACTCGAATCGACTACGGCATACAGCAGGTCGGCATCGTCTTGGTCCGCCACGCGCGCGTGCACTTCCGCCAACAGAGCGGGAATGCCCGCTCGCTGCCGCAGGACCAGCAACTCGGCGGCATCTGACTGCACGAATTCACGGGTGTCATGGTCCAGGCTTGCCAACACGGCGCTGTAGATCCCGGCCCCCAGCAGCAGGAACGTCGCCAAGAATGTGGCAGAGACCGCCAGGACCAAGCGCGTACTGGTGGATTGCAGTCGTGGGTACATGCCGGCAGCCCTAGTCGCCCAGCCGGTAACCGACGCCGCGCACCGTATGCAACAACAGCTGCCCGAACCCGACATCGATCTTCTGCCGCAATCGGCTCACATGCACGTCGATGACATTGGTTTGCGGGTCGAAGTGGTAGTCCCAGACCGCCTCCAGCAGCATGGTCCTGGTCACCGCGCGGCCGGGATGGCGCATCAGATACTCCAGCAATCGGTATTCGCGAGGCTGCAAGGCAATCCTCTTGCCTGCCCGGGTCACCTCATGACGAATCAGGTCCAGCACCAGGTCCGCCACCACCAGCTTTCCACTTTCGGCGGGCGCATCACTTGCCCGCCGAACAATGCCATCGAGGCGCGCGCTGAGTTCTACATAGGCAAAGGGTTTGGCGAGATAGTCATCGCTCCCCGCACGCAAACCCTCGACGCGGTGGTCGACGTCGCCCAAGGCGCTCAAGAGCAGCACGGGCGTGCGATTTCCCGCTCCGCGCAGGGTGCGCAACACGGTCAGTCCGTCCAGGCCCGGCAACATCCTGTCCAGCACGATGGCGTCATACGATTCCGTGCTCGCCAAGAACAAGCCGTCCTTGCCATTCTCAGCATAGTCCACCGCGTGTCCCTCTTCGCGCAGGCCCTTGCCAAGGAACGCAGCGGTCTGCGGGTCATCCTCCACCACCAGTACGCGCATCGCAGCCTCCACTGGGATCTGCCGGATAGTCTGGCGCATTGCACAACGTGCCGCAGACAGGCAAACGCCCCGCTGATAGACGGGGCGTTTGCCAGAAGCGCCTGGATCAGTTGGGCTTGGCTGCATCAGCCTTGGCAGGAGCAACCTTGGCGGCGCTTGCTGCAGCAGCCTTGTGTGCCTTGTGATGATGATGGGTCGCTGCAGTCGCCATTGCGTTGGCGGGAGCAGCTGCAGGCTTGCCAGCGTCCTTGTTGGCGGCGACAGCCATGCCACTGGCAGCGAACATGGCGGCGACAAGCAGGATCGATGTGGTCTTCATGGCGATGAACTCCTGAGAGGTGGAAGGATGGAGCGGAGAAACGGGGGGAGAGCACAGGCGTGGCGTCAGATCAGCTCTTGCACGATGCAAACCGACCGTTGGCATCGCGGCAGGTCTGCTTTTTCGCGGTGGTGGTGCAGGCGTTGAAGTGGCCCTTTGCATCACGGCAGCGGTTAGCTGCCGGGGCTGCGGCCACCTTTGCCGGCATCGCTGCCGCTCGCTTCATGCTGGCCGGCGTCGTAGCCGTCTTGACCTTGGTGGTCTTAAAGGTGGTGGTCTTGGCGAGGGCCGGTATCGCCGATGACTTGGCGGCCGAAGTCGTTGCTTGAGCAGTGTTCTGCGTGGCCGGTGCCATCGGCGCGGCAATGGCAGTCGTGCCGAACAGACTGAGAGCAAGTGCGACGGGAATCAGGAAGCGCATCGTGGAATCTCCTTGGTGATATCCGCTTGCACGTTGATGGGCGGCATGGGGGTCACGTTAGGCCCGCGACGCTCGTCGGGAGCTATCCAAGACATTGCTGTTTGGCAATGTCTGGTGCCCCAACGAAAACGCCCCGCAATGCGGGGCGTTTGCTTGAAGGCCAGGATTTTGCTGGCAATCAGCGTTGGTCAACGCCAACATATTCGCGGGCGGCATGACCGGTGTAGATCTGGCGCGGGCGGCCAATGCGGTTCTCCGGGTCATTCTGTTGTTCAAGCCAGTGGCTAACCCAACCCGCAGTGCGCGCAATGGCGAACATCACGGTGAACATCTCGGTCGGGATCTTCAATGCCTTGTAGATGATGCCGCTGTAGAAATCGACGTTGGGATAGAGCTTGCGCTGCACGAAGTAATCATCCTTCAGCGCTGCTTCCTCGAGCCTGAGCGCCACTTCCAGCAGCGGATCGTCCACACCCAACTCACTTAGTACTTGGTGGGTCATTTCACGAATGATCTTCGCGCGCGGGTCGAAGTTCTTGTAGACGCGATGGCCAAAGCCCATCAGGCGGAATCCGGATTCCTTGTCCTTGGCCTTGGCGACGGCGCTGGCTACATTCTTCGCATCACCGATTTCGGCGAGCATCTTCAGCACGGCCTCGTTCGCACCGCCATGTGCGGGCCCCCACAGCGCGGCAATCCCCGCCGCAACCGATGCATACGGATTGGCGCCAGTGGAGCCCACCAGGCGCACCGTCGACGTTGATGCGTTTTGCTCGTGGTCGGCATGCAGGATGAACAACAGGTCCAATGCCTTGGCGACCACCGGATTGAGCTCCAGCGGTTCACTGGGCACTTCGAACATCATGTGCAGGAAACGTTCGACATAGCCCAAGCTGTTGCGCGGATAGCTGATAGGCCAGCCGATCGAATAGCGATATGCCGCCGCCGCGATGGTCGGGACTTTCGCGATCAAGCGGATCGCCGCCAGGCGGCGCTGCTCTGGATCTTCCAGGTCCAGTGTGTCGTGGTAGAACGCCGACAGCGATGCAACCGAACCGCACAGCATCGCCATCGGATGGGCGTCATACCGAAAGCCACCGAGAAAGTTCTTCAGCGACTCATGCATCATCGTGTGGTGCGTGATCTCGTTGTCGAACGCAGCAAACTCCGCCGGATTCGGGAGCTCGCCGTTCATCAGCAAGTAGGTGACTTCAAGGAAGCTCGACTGCTTGGCCAATTGCTCGATCGGATAGCCGCGATACAGCAACACGCCCGCATCGCCGTCGATATAAGTGATCGCCGACTTGCAACTGGCGGTAGCGCCAAAGCCCGGATCATAGGTGAAGCAGCCAGTTTCCTTCGGCAGCTTGGCGATGTCCACGCAGGGCTGGCCAAGCACCGGCTGCAGCACCGGCAGGGTCACCGATTTTTCACCGGCAATTAGGGTCATCTGATCGAGTTGCGACACGACGCGCTCCTGGAATTCGAACGGCTCGGCTGCGGTCGCACATAACGACGGATGAGCCGCGCTGGGGATCACCAATTATCGCATAGCGATATGGAGCGGTTGCTCGGTCGAACGTACGGGGTCTGAGGCATTGCCGCCCACATACACGGCTGCAGCGACTGCACCTTGCCGCAGGATGGCCGGCCCGAAAATGCAAACGGCCACCGCTTGGGTGGCCGTCTGGCGACGCGTGCTCGCGCTTACTTCGCGGCGTAGCGCTTGCGGAACTTGTCTACGCGACCGCCTGTGTCCAGGATCTTGTGCTGACCCGTGTAGAAGGGGTGCGACGACGACGACACTTCCACCTTGACCAACGGATATTCTTTGCCGTCCTCCCACTTCACTGTTTCCTTGCTGCCAAGGGTCGAGCGGGTCAGGATCTTGAAATCGGAAGTCACGTCCTGGAAAACGACGTCACGGTATTCGGGATGGATGCCGGCTTTCATGGACTGGAACCTGAGTTGAAGCGGGAAAGAGCCGCGCATTATAGCGGCCATACCGAACGACATGCAAGCCTCCCCGGAGCCCTCAGCTGGCGGCCAATGCAGCCTCCAGCAGTCGCTCGAAACGTGCTTGGTCATAGCGCATCAAGATCACGGCATTGTCCGCACCGCCGTCCTGCCGGTTCCAGTCGATGACCGTGGTCCCGCGGGTGTGGCGTCCATCAAGCTCTACCGCCAGCGGCCGCTCCAGCATCTCAGCGGCGCCATCGGGTTCCAACGCCAGCGCCATCGCGAGTGCATCGGCGGCATGCCAGCGTTCGCCGCGGCCGGCCCGCGCCCACGCTCGTGTATGCGCAGAGATCCCGTCATAGAAGCGTGCGCGCGGGGAATCTATGGTCAGCCACCGTTCCACTTCGGGATGCGGCAGGCCATGTGCCATGACCGCTTCCCAGTCAGCCACTTCAATCCGCGGGAACGCGCTGAACACGATGTGCGCGGCTTCCGGATCGAAAGCGATATTGAATTCGGCTGCCGGTGTGATGTTGCCGTGAGCGCTCACTGCGCCGCCCATCACCACGCAGCGCGCGATGCGTTGTGGCAAAGTCGGATCAAGTTTGAGCGCCAATGCGATATTGGTCAGCGGACCGAGCGCGACCAACAACAAGCGGCCCGCATGTTCGTGTGAAAGCCGCAGGATCGCCAGTGCGGCATGTTCGGACTGGGCTTGGCGCGTGGCAGGCACGTAGCCGGTATCACCGAAGCCGTCGCGGCCATGCACATAAGCGGCATCAAGCGCGGGATGCAGCAACGGGGCATCTGCACCGGCGAAGATCGGCACGTCTACGCCACAGACTTCGGACAATTTCAGGGCATTGGCAACGGTATGGTCCAAGCCCACGTTACCGGCCGCAATGGTCAGTGCAACCACTTCGTGGCGGGTGTCGTTGAAGGCCATCAACAGGGCAAGTGCGTCGTCGACGCCCGGATCGGTATCAATCAGCAGGGGGATACGGTCATTTGTCATCGGCGCATTATCGCGTCTTATTTGACGCGTGATCAGATCAGCATGCCGACGTGTCAGGCAGACGCGTAACGCGCGGCGCCGCCCACCCAACGCATCACGATGCGTTCGGCTGTGTCGGGCGACTCGGCCAGCAATTGGCCGGCCAGTGCATAAACTTGCGGCAACAAATCAGCATCACGTACCAAGTCCGCGAGACGGAAATTCGCTAGGCCGGTCTGGCGGGTGCCCAGCAATTCGCCAGGACCGCGCAATTGCAGGTCTTTCTCAGCGATTTCAAAACCGTCGTTCGTTCGCCGCAGGGTGTCCAGCCGTTCACGCGCCATCGCCGACAGCGGCGATTGGTACAGCAATACGCAACTGGATGCGGCGCTGCCCCGCCCGACTCGGCCGCGCAACTGATGCAGTTGCGCCAAGCCCAAGCGCTCGGCGTTCTCGATCACCATCAGCGAGGCATTCGGTACATCGACGCCCACTTCAATCACCGTGGTTGCCACCAGCAGGTCCAGTTCGCCCTGCTTGAAGCCGCGCATGGTGGCCTGCTTTTCGGCGGCCTTCTGGCGGCCATGGACCATGCCGATGCGCACTGCCGGCAATGCAAACTGCAGCGCCTCGAACGTCGATTGCGCCGCCTGCGCCACGACCTCGTCGGAATCATCGATCAAGGTACACACCCAATACGCTTGGCGACCTTCGGCACAGGCCGCGCGGATGCGCTCGACCAGCTCTGGGCGGCGTTCGGCGGCCAAGGCAATCGTCGTGACTGGGGTGCGGCCTGGTGGAAGTTCGTCAATCGCGGACACGTCGAGGTCAGCGTAAGCACTCATCGCCAGCGTGCGCGGTATCGGTGTTGCGGTCATCACCAGCTGATGGGGCAGTCCGTTGCCCTCGCGGCCCTTGTCACGCAACGCCAGTCGCTGGTGCACACCAAAGCGGTGTTGCTCATCGACGATTGCGAGCGCGAGATCGTGGAATACGACGCCTTCCTGCATCAACGCATGCGTGCCCACCACCAGCTGGGCAGCGCCTGAAGCCACCTCAGCCAGTGCTGAGATGCGCGCCTTGCCGGTGACCTTTCCTGCCAACCAGCACACGCGAACGCCGAGCGGTTCAAGCCACGTGCGCAGATTGGTCAGGTGCTGTTCGGCCAGGAGTTCAGTGGGCGCCATCAGCGCCGCCTGGCGGCCTTCCTCGATGGCCAGCAATGCCGCCATCGCCGCCACCACGGTCTTGCCGCTGCCGACGTCGCCTTGCACCAGCCGCAACATGGGGCGCGGCCGAGCCAGGTCCGCGCGCACGTCGTTGTAGACGCGCTGCTGCGCAGCAGTGAGCTTGAACGGCAGTTGCTTGCACAAGCGACGTACCAATGTCTCCTTGGCGGCCAGCGGGCGCGCGCCTTGCTGCTGCAATGCAATTCGCTGCCGGCGCAAGCTGAGTTGATGGGCGAGCAGTTCCTCCATCGCCAATCGTCGCTGGGCTGGATGCAGGCCAGTTTGCAACGCCGCCACGTCGGCATCCGCTGGCGGCCGATGCAGGGTCAGCAATGCATCTCGCAGGGTGGGCAGTCGAAGTTGCGTCAGTGTTTCGGCGGGTAGCAATTCGAGGGTCGCGGCAGCGGGCAATTGCTCCAACGCCAACCCGATCAGGCGACGCAGGTTGGCGGCGCCAATCCCCTCGATCTCTGGATACACCGGATCGAGCGCCTCGCCCAATACGTGCTCGCCATCCCCGAGAATCCGGTAGCTGGGATGCACCATTTCCAGCCCGAGTTGGCCCGGCTTGGGCGTGCCATACGCGCGTACCCGCACGCCGGGACTGAACTGCGCGACTTGCTGCGCCCGGAAGTGGAAGAACCGCAACACAAGCGTTGCGCGGGACTCATCGACCAAGGCTACCCGCAACAAGGGGCGGTAGCGGAACCCACGCTCGACCGCTTCCACGCGTCCTTCCACTTGCACGGCAATCCCTGCCTGCAAGCCACGTATCGGTGCCAGCGCAGTGCGATCCTCGTATTGCCTTGGCAAGTGCAGCCACAGGTCTTGCAGGGTCAGCAGACCGCGTGCCGCGAGCTTCTCGGCAAGCACGGGGCCAACGCCAGGCAATGCATTGATCGGGGTGGCGCCGGAAGCGGCCAGCGCCGGCGCGGGTGCCTTGTTGCGAGCCACGAACTCAGGGCAGGACGAGCACCGCATCCACCTCGAAATCCGCGCCCTTCGGCAGCGCCGGAACCTCGATGGTCGAGCGTGCCGGGTACGGCGTCTGGAAGTACTCGGCCATCACTGCATTCACTGCGGCGAACTGGCCCAGATCAGTCAGGTACAGACCAACCCGCACGATGTCATCCATCGATCCGCCTGCGGCTGCGCACACGGCCTTGATGTTGTCGAACGCGCGACGCGCCTGCGCGCTGATGTCGCCCTCGACCAACACGCCAGTCGCGGGATCTATTGGGGTCTGCCCACTCAGGAACACAAGGTTGCCTGAGCGGATGGCTTGCGAATACGGCCCGATGGCGGCGGGCGCCAAATCGGTATGGATGGGATTGCGTGCCATGGGGTTTCTCGCCGTGGAAATTGCAGCCAGTGTAACGGCGCTACAAGCGCTGCACGCCATGCACCACGTGCAAGCGCCGGATTCGCCGGATCACGTCGGCCAAGTGCTTGCGGCCCTGCACTTCGATCGAGAAACGAATTGCGGCCACGCTGGTATCACGCTCCAGATATTCGACGCGATCGATGTTCGATTGCGCATGCGCAATAGCGGCGGCGATCTGCGCCAATGAACCCGGGCGGTTGTCGACCTCGACCCGAAGCGCCGCGCCGAAATCGCCTGACACTTCGCGGTCCCAGCCAATCTGCACCCAGCGTTCGGGCGACTTGCGATATTCAGCGACGTTCGGGCATTCCAGCCGATGCACCACGATCCCCTTGCCGGCGCTGTGGTAACCCATGATCTCGTCGCCAGGAATCGGCAGGCAGCACTGCGCGAACGAGATTACGCCGCGTTCGGCACCGGTGATCAGGATGCGGTCCTGAGGCGGCCCACTCCCTAATTGCAACATGTCTCCGGTTTCTTCCGGGGCGACGTGTGCCAGCAGGCGCGCGACTTGGCTCGGCATGCGATTGCCCAGCGCAATATCCGCCAGCAATGCCTCCAAACGCGGGAAGCGGTTCTCAGCCAAGTAAGCATCCAGCCGCTCCGCCGGCAGGCGATCAAGCGAGGTGCCTTGGTTGCCGAGCGCGCGATCCAGCATGCGATGCCCCAGCTGCACCGCATCCTCGTGTTCGAGGTGCTTGAGTTGATGGCGGATCGCCGTGCGCGCCTTGCCCGAAACCACGAATTCCAGCCACTGCGGCGCTGGCGAAGCCGACTTCGCGGTGATCACTTCCACTGTCTGCCCGCTGTTCAACGTCGCGCGCAGTGGTGCCAACTTCTTGTCGACCCGCGCGGCAACCGCATGATTGCCGACGTCGGTATGCACGGCATAGGCGAAATCCAGCGCAGTGGCATTGCGCGGCAACGCCAGGATGTCGCCCTTGGGCGTGAACAGGTAGACCTCATAGGGGAACAGGTCGACCTTGACGTTCTCAAGGAACTCCAGCGACGAACCCGTGCTGCGCTGGCTTTCCACCAGGCTGGCAATCCATGCCGAGGCGCGGCTCTGTGCATTGCTGCCTGGCTCGCCACCGTGCTTGTAGGCCCAGTGCGCGGCGACGCCACGTTCGGCCACCAGATCCATTTCGCGCGTGCGGATCTGCACCTCAATCGGCGAGCCATACGGCCCGAACAACACGGTGTGCAGGGACTGGTAACCATTCGCCTTCGGAATCGCGATGAAGTCGCGAAAACGCGCATCCAAGGGCTTGAATACGGAATGCACCACGCCCAGTGCGTGGTAACAATCCGGCACGCTGTCGACGATCACCCGGAAACCGAACATATCCATCACCTGGACGAAGGTGCGGCGCTCGGCACGCATCTTGGTGTAGATGCTCCATGGCGTCTTGATGCGCCCGATCAGGCGATGTTCCAGCTTCTCGATCGCCAGTCGCTGCGCCAACTGTGCCTCGATCTGGGCAAGCGCCTCGCGCCGGACCAGCGGTTGCGAACGGATGCGCTTTTCGATCACCGCATGCCGCCACGGATGCAAGGCGCGGAACCCGAGATCCTGCAACTCGGCCTTGATCATGTTCATGCCCAACCGCTGTGCGATGGGCGCGTAAATTTCCAAGGTCTCGTTGGCGATACGCCGACGAGCCTCGGGGGATTGCGCGCCCAGCGTGCGCATGTTGTGCAACCGGTCCGCCAATTTGATCAGGATGACCCGTAAGTCGCGCGACATCGCCAGCAGCATCTTGCGGAAGCTTTCCGCGGCTGCCTCCTGGCGATCGGCGAAGTGCAGCTTGTCCAGCTTGGTGACCCCGTCCACCAGTTCGGCCACGGTCTCGCCGAACTGCGCGGCGATGTCCCCGCGCGTCAGCGGTGTGTCCTCGATGGTGTCGTGCAGGATCGCCGCAATCAGGGTTTCGACATCCAGCCCTTGATCAGCCAGGACCTGGGCGACCGCGACTGGATGAGTGATGTACGGCTCGCCAGACTTGCGCAGCTGGCCGACGTGCGCAGCCGCACCCACCGCCCATGCACGCCGCAACAAGACGTGCTGCGTTTTCGGCAGGTAGTCCGCCGCACGCTCCAACGCCTGCACATAGTCCGGCACCATGCCGTCATCGGGCACGGCATTGGATGGCAGGGCTAGCGCGGGATCACCGGGACTCATGTCGTCGAGCCTAACCGCGCGGTTGCGCGCCGGCAAACACAAATTCCACGGAAACAAAAACGGCCCCGCAAGGCCGTTTGCAACATGACGCTGACGCTGGGCTCAGTCGTCGCTCTTCATGTCGTCATCGCCGGCCACCACTTCGGCTGCGGCCCACTCCAGCGCCTCGCGCTCCTTGCGCTCGCGCTCGGCCTTCTCGACGGCGTCGATGTAGCCGACATCGATTTCACGGGCAGCGATTTCACGCAATGCCAGCACGGTCGGCTTGTCATTGGCTTCGCTGTTGTCCAGCTTGGACTCCACGCCGCCAGCCAACTGGCGCGCGCGCTTGGCGGCCATCATTACGAGTTCGAAGCGGTTATCCACCACTTGCAGGCAATCTTCAACGGTAATACGGGCCATGTGTGTCCTGCGACCGGGCGGCCGCTGAAGTGATCAAAGGGGGCCTGAATTGTAGCCGCAGACGTGCTTAGCCGCAAGCGTGCGCCTTGGAAATCAGCAGCTTACGTCGTATTCAGGCCGGATCATCCGCCAGCAACGAGCTGATCAGGCGCGCATGCCGCGCCACTTGTGGGTCTTTGCGCAGCCGGCTGGCAGTGAAGATGCTGCACATCTCGGCGACGGCGGTGTCAAAGCATTCGTTGACGATCACGTAGTCGAACTCGCCGTAATGGCTCATCTCTTCACGCGCAGCCGCCAATCGCTGGGTAATCACCGCGTCACTGTCCTGGCCACGCTTGCGCATGCGTTCTTCCAGGGCAACGCGCGATGGCGGCAGGATGAACACGCTGACCGCATCGGGAATCCGAGAGCGCACCTGACGCGCGCCTTGCCAATCGATTTCCAGCAAGACATCGCGGCCCGCGGCGAGCTGCGGATCCACCGATTGCCGCGCGGTGCCCTTCCAGTCACCGTGTACGCGTGCATGCTCGAAGAAATCACCGGCATCCACCATCGCCTCGAACTCGCCAGCGCTGATGAAGTTGTAGTGCTCGGCGTGCCGTTCGCCGGGACGCGGCGCGCGTGAGGTGAACGAAATCGACAAGCTGATCTCGCGATCACGCGCCAGCACCGCATTGACGATGCTGGATTTGCCGGCGCCGGACGGTGCCGCGACGATGTAAAGGGTTCCGCGCATGCTGGTCGACGTTCCTGCTACTCGATGTTCTGGATCTGTTCGCGGATCTGGTCGATCAGCACCTTCAGCTCGACTGCGGCGTTGCTGGTGCGCGCATCCACCGACTTGCTGCCCAGGGTATTGGCTTCACGATTGAACTCCTGCAACAGGAAGTCCAGGCGCCGGCCGACCGGTTCCGATTGCTTGAGGATACGACGCAGCTCCGAGAGATGACTATCGAGGCGATCCAACTCCTCGTCCACGTCAAGTTTCTGCAGCCAGATCACCAGCTCCTGTTCCAGCCGGCCGGGATCGGCGGGCTGCGACAGATCCGCCAGACGTGTTTCCAGCTTCTGGCGCTGGCCGGCGCGGATTTGTGGCACCAGTGTGCGTACGTCCGCAGCGATGCCGGCAATCGCCTCGGCGCGCTCGCCAATGACAACTGCCAGCTTGCCGCCTTCGCGTTCGCGCGATTTCACGAATTCGCCCAGCACGGCATCCAGCAAGGCAAGTACCTCGTGTTGCAGCGCTTCCGGGTCCACGCCGCGGCCCTGCAACACACCTGGATACTGCAGCAGCTCGGTCAGGCTGGTGCGCAGGCCCGGAAACCGTGCGGACAGCGCGATATTGAGTTTGGATAAGTCGTCGACCATCGCCTCGTTGAGATGCAGGCCACTGTCGGCTTCCGGCGCGTGCAGGCGCATCGCGAGATCAATCTTGCCGCGCGAGATCCGTGCGGCCACGCGTTCGCGCAGGAGTGGTTCGTAACTGCGCAATTCCTCGGGCAAGCGCATGCCGAGCTCGAGGAAACGATGGTTGACCGCGCGCATTTCGCAGCCAAGTACGCCCCATTCGGTGGCGCGTTCGCCGGACGCAAAGGCGGTCATGCTGCGGATCGACATCAGTGGTTTAGCCAAGGCAATGGAATGCGAATGGTAATCTAGCGCCCCGCCGACTGCCGGCACCGTGTCCGGAAGGTCTGCATGTCCAACGTTACTGTCCAGGGCAGTCGCCCGAGTGGCCGCGCCAACGATCAGTTGCGCGATGTCGTCATCACCCGTGGGTTTACCCGCCACGCGGAAGGCTCTGTGCTGGTCGAATTCGGTGATACCCGTGTGTTGTGCACGGCCAGTGTCGAAAACCGCGTGCCCGGCTTCCTCCGTGGCAAGGGCGAAGGCTGGGTCACCGCTGAATACGGCATGCTGCCGCGCGCCACCAACACCCGCAATGATCGCGAGGCTTCACGCGGCAAGCAGGGTGGGCGTACGTTGGAAATCCAGCGATTGATTGGCCGTTCCCTGCGCGCCTGCGTGGATCGCAAGGCCTTGGGCGAACGCACGATCACCATGGATTGCGACGTACTGCAGGCCGACGGCGGCACGCGCACGGCCGCCATTACTGGCGCCTATGTCGCATTGGTCGACGCAATGCGCTGGCTGCAAGCACGCAAGGACATCAGCAAGGATCCAATCGTCGGTGCGATTGCCGCGATTTCGGTCGGCGTCTATCGCGGCACGCCGGTGCTCGATCTGGACTACGCCGAGGACAGCGATTGCGACACCGACATGAACGTGGTCATGAATGACGGTGGCGGCTTCATCGAAGTGCAGGGCACCGCCGAGGGCCATGCATTCCGGCGTGATGAGTTGGATGCGCTATTGGTGCTGGCTGAGGGCGGCTGCAAGCACTTGTTCGGCGCACAACAGGCAGCGCTGGCGCAGGCATGAAGCTGGTGCTTGCCAGCAGCAACGCCGGCAAGTTGGCCGAATTGCGCGACCTGCTCGGCGATATCTACGAACTGCACGCGCAATCTGAATTTGGTGTCGATGACGCCGATGAGACTGGACTCAGTTTCGTCGAAAACGCGATTCTCAAGGCACGCCATGCTGCGGGCGCGACTGGACTTCCAGCATTGGGCGATGACTCCGGGCTGTGCGTGGATGCACTGGACGGCGCACCTGGCCTGTATTCGGCACGCTATGCCGGCACCCATGGCAACGCCGAAGCCAATATCGACAAGCTGCTCGGCGAACTGGTTGGCGTCGAGGAAACAAGACGCACGGCGCGCTTCGTCTGCGTGTTGGCAGTCGTACGCCATGCCAATGATCCTCGCCCGCTGATTGCCGAAGGCGTGTGGGAAGGCCGCATCATAGATGCATGTCGCGGCGCCCATGGCTTCGGCTACGACCCGGTGTTTTTCTCGCCTTCGCATGGTTGCACTGCAGCCGAACTGGATGCGCCGATCAAGAACTGCGACAGTCATCGCGGAGTGGCGCTGGCGCGACTTCGCGTGCTACTC
>JBDSGA010000156.1:0-2848 GCA_039919235.1 Thermomonas sp.
ATGGATCACTGCCGGATCGCCGATGTCCTGCTTCTGTGCGGTCACCGACATCAACAAATGTTTCTCGACCAGCCACGCGACCAGCGATGTCTCGCCTTCGGACAGACCATGCGCGATGCAGAATTCGCGCGCATCCACGGCGCCCAGTTGCGAATGATCGCCGCCGCGGCCCTTGGCGATGTCATGGAATAGGCCAGCCAACAACAGCAAGTCAGGCTTGCGCAGACGCGGCCAGACTTCATGGGTAATTGCGAAGCGCTCGTCGGCATCACCGCTGGCGAAGCGCGCCATGTTGTGCAGCACCATCAAGGTGTGCTGGTCGACCGTGTAGACGTGGAACAGGTCGAACTGCATGCGTCCGGTGACCTGCGAGAACGCCGGAATCCAGCGGCCCAGCACGCCGAGCCGCGCCAAGCGCTTCAACGTCTCCACGGGACGCGGCCCACGCAGCAACGCTATGAATGCCTTGCGCACCTCGCCGTCGACCGCATCGAACGCGGGCAACGCCGGCAAGGATTCAGCCAGTGCCCGCGCGGTGCGCGAATGCAGCCCGCGTGCATGCGGTGTAGCCGCCCACGTCGCGAACAACGCGAACACCTCTGCAATGTTTGCATGTGGCCAACCGGCGGCATCGTCGCAAGCTGCGAGGTAGCCATGTCGGAGTTCGAACCCCATCGACAACGGCTGCGGCTTCGCATCGCCTTCGAGGGTTTCCTCGAAACGCTGCAGCAGGCGCTCGTTGATCCGCGAAATGAGCGCGGCGGCACGATAGAAGCCCTGCATCATCTGTTCGACGGCGAGGCTCGCGTCGGTATCGACGAAGCCCAGGCGTTCGGCCAATGTTTTCTGGTAGTCGAAGCGCAGGCGCTCTTCGCGCTTGCGTGCGACCAAATGCAGGCCCCAGCGCAGGCGCGAAATCTCGCGACGTGCACGCACCAGCGTGTCGTATTCGTCGGCGCCCAGCTGACCCAGCGCCACCAGGGATTCCAGGTCACGGGTACCTGCTAGCCGCATCGCCATCCAGCGCAAGGTCTGGATGTCGCGCAGGCCGCCGGGGCCTTCCTTGAGATTGGGCTCGAGGTTGTCGCTGGTGTCACCGAAGCGCGCGTGACGCTGCTTCAATTCCTCGCGCTTGGCCTCGAAATAGTCTTGTGGCGGCCAGATCCGCTCGGGGGCGATTGCTGCACGAAGACCCGCGACGTCGGCATTGGAGGCCGCCAGTGGACGCGCCTCCATCAGTGCGGTCATCACCGTGATGTCATCGGCGGCCGATTGCGTGCACTGCACGAGCGAGCGTACGGCATGGCCCACCGGCAACCCGGCATCCCATAGCAGCGCAAACAAGCGCGCCATGGAGTCCGCATGTGCCGACTGCGCGACGTCGCCGGCGATGACTTGCAGGTCGATGTCCGAACCCGGGTAGAGGTCGCCGCGCCCATAGCCACCGACCGCGAACAGGCTCATTTCCGCCGCCGGGTCGATGCAGCGCTGCCACGCCTCGCGCACCACCCCATCGATGCTGGCCGCGCGGCGGCTTGTCAGGCTGTCGATCTCGTCTTCGCGGTCAAAGCGTTGTGCCAACAGCGCGTCCGCGCCCGCCATTAGTTCGCGGGCCTGCAACGCCCACGCGCTGTCTGTGCCTGCTGGCGGCGACGCGTCGGTGGGCGTCGCGTTCATCGCGGCCGGATAATCATGGCGTCACAGGTCGTTGTCGTCGCCGGGCACGCGGGTCAGGATCTCCACGCCATCGGCAGTAACCGCGACCGTGTGTTCCCACTGCGCCGACAACTTGCGGTCCTTGGTGACCACCGTCCAGTTGTCAGGCAACAGCCGCGTGTGACGGCTGCCTTCATTGATCATCGGCTCGATGGTGAAGGTCATGCCTTCGCGCAGCACCACGCCTTCGCCGGGGCGGCCGTAATGCAGCACCTGCGGCTCATCGTGATAGACCTTGCCGATGCCGTGGCCGCAGTACTCGCGCACCACGCTGAAGCGCTCGGCCTCGGCGTACTGTTGGATCGCGTGCCCGACATCGCCCAAGGTGGCGCCCGGCTTCACCGCGCGAATGCCGCGGAACATCGCCTCACGGGTCACGTCAACCAGGCGCTTGGCCATCACCGAAGGCGTGCCGACGTAATACATGCGGCTGGTGTCACCGTGCCAGCCATCCTTGATCACGGTGACATCGATGTTGACGATGTCGCCGTCCTTGAGGATCTTGGCCTCGTTCGGGATGCCATGGCAGATGACATTGTTGACCGAGGTGCACACCGTCGCCGGGAAGCCCTTGTAGCCGACATTGGCCGGAATCGCCTGCTGCTCGTTGACGATGTAGTCGTGGCAGAGCTGGTCCAGGTGTGCCGTGCTCACTCCGGCCTGCACGTGGGGGGCGATCATCTGCAGGACGTCGGCGGCCAGGCGGCCGGCGATGCGCATCTTCTCGATCTCTTCGGGGGTTTTGATGGTGATGGCCATGCCGGCATTATTGCCCGAATCAGGGTTTGGAGGCTCCCTTTCGACTCTGGGCCGGCACAAGGTTGGCGCCCACCGCCCGACCGGGCTACAATCCGGCGGCTACGTGGGGGCCCCGTCCCCTGCCTACCGCCCACGCCGGGCGCAGTGACCGGAGCCCAGGCTCCCGCTACAGGCGAATTCACACCTGCTGCCATCGCCCGTGCCGGGGTGTCCCAAGTCCACGCGACGAGGGATCTGTCACGCAAGCAGCGGGGAGGCCCAACCCCGGAACCATCGCCAACGCTCATGCCGCGGCAGTCGCCCCACCAACCGGCGACAGGTTCCATTGCCTTGGAGTTATGCAATGCCCCAGATCACCATGCGCCAGATGCTG
>JBDSGA010000157.1:0-3191 GCA_039919235.1 Thermomonas sp.
TGTATCTCGCACGCGCCGGCATCCACGCGTATCTCGGGCGCGCACGTGCGGACGAATTGCGCGAGCACGCTGCCGAAGGCTGATCCACACTTCACGCATCGCGCAAAAAAAAGGGCCGGCAATGCCGGCCCTTTTGCCTAACGAGTGAGTCGCTTACGAAACAGCGCGTGTGCCGCGCTTGCCTGCGTACGCAGCCTGGCCCGTCGGGCGATGTTGCTTCGGGCCGGCATGACCGGCGCGTGCCGCCGGACGTGCATGCGGACGCGGGGCAGCACCCGGACGACCGGGCGCACGCTGACCACCACCGCCACTGCCATGCTTCGGGATCGGTGTATCCAGGCGGATCGGCTTGCTGGGCGCAAAGCCCGGCACCACGTCCATCACCAGCTCGACTTTCAGCAAGCGTTGGATCTGGCGCAACAAGCCGCCCTCTTCTGGTGACACCAGCGACAGCGCCTGTCCCTGCTGGCCATTGCGGCCAGTACGTCCAATGCGGTGCACGTAATCCTCGGCCACCATCGGCAGGTCATGATTGATCACCAACGGCAGGTCAGGAATGTCCAGGCCGCGCGCGGCAACGTCGGTTGCCACCATGATCCGCGCCTTGCCCGACTTGAAGTCACGCAGCGCTTTCTGGCGCGCGGCCTGGCTCTTGTTGCCATGGATCGCAACCGCTGGCAGACCCGCTTCTTCCAGCTGTTCGGCCAAGCGATTGCAGCCGTGCTTGGTCTTGCCGAAGATCAACACCTGGTCGGTGTGACGCTGCGACAGGATCTGCACCAGCAAATCACGCTTGCGCGAGCCATCGACCGGATGCGCGGTGTGGGTGATGGTCTGCGCAATCATGTTCTGCGTCGCAACCTGCACCTGCTGCGGGTTGTTCATGAACTCAAGCGCGAGCGCCTTGATCTGCGCCTCGAACGTCGCCGAGAACAACAACGTCTGGCGATGCTTCGGCAGGCGGTTGATGACGCGCTTGATCGCGGGCAGGAAGCCCATGTCCAGCATGCGGTCGGCTTCATCCAGGATCAGCACTTCAACGCTGTCCAGCTTGACGCTGCCACGATCCAGATGGTCGATCAGGCGGCCCGGGCAGGCCACCAGCACGTCCACGCCACGACGCAGCTGGTCGATCTGCGGCTGCATGCCAACGCCGCCAAACAACGTGGTCACGTTGAGCTTCAGATGACGACCGTAGGTCTTGAAGCTTTCGGCGACCTGCACCGCCAGCTCGCGGGTCGGCACCAGCACCAGCGCGCGCGGCTTGCGCGGACCAGCCGGCGGGGTGACCTTGGACAGTCGGGTCAACACCGGAAGCGCGAACGCCGCGGTCTTGCCCGTGCCGGTCTGGGCGCCGCCCAACACGTCATGGCCGGCCAGCACCAGCGGAATCGCTTCGGCCTGGATCGGGGTCGGGGTGTTGTAATTGTTTTCGGCAAGCGCGCGCAGCAAAGCGGGCGCAAGCCCGAGGGTTTCAAACGACATGAGAGATGACTCCGGTGTAATTCCCACGCGCATGGCGTGGACGAACCCGAGCGTTTCCCTATAACCGCGCTGCGAGTCGACGATGGCACGACACCGAAACTTCGGGGCCGTGTCTGCGCGACGAAAGGCGTGTGGAAAGAAGCTGGCCGCCGTAGCGGCAGGCGTGACCGGGAAAACGATCAGCCGTGCGCAGAATGAGCGGCATCATACGCGAAAGAAGATGAATGCGCACCTTCGGAT
This sequence comes from Thermomonas sp., assembly GCA_039919235.1. Lineage (GTDB taxonomy): Bacteria > Pseudomonadota > Gammaproteobacteria > Xanthomonadales > Xanthomonadaceae > Thermomonas. Next base: position 1,726 of record JBDSGA010000157.1, read on the forward strand.
TAAAAATCCAGACGCAAGGGGTTTTTCAAGCGCCGCCCACATGCCACCCTAGCGGCCTGTCCGAACCGGAGCCCGACATGAAACCCGAAGCCCGCCTCGCTCAAATGCTGATGGCCAGCGCATTCCTGGTGATGGGTGGCTATCGCCTTTGGCAGGGAATGCATGGCGCGCCGATCGCCAACGGCACCTTGGTCTTGAGTGCGGTCGAGTTCCTGCTCGGCTTGCTACTGGCGTCCGCCTGGCGACTGCGCTCGGTGTCGCTGCTCGCTGCGGCGATGTTGGTGGCCGACGCGGTGATGCTGCATCCGTTCTGGAAATTCGGCGGCGCCGAGCAGGCCGCCCAGTTGCTGCATTTCATGAAGGACGTTGGCTTTATTGGCGGCTTGCTGCTGCTGTCCTCATTGGCGACTGGCGGCAGGCGGCGCTGAGGGAGCGCCGCAACTCTTACTGAGCGCGGCGCTGCGCATCAACCCATCAAACGTCGACGGTCATGCCCGGTCGCGCTAGCGTGACCTCGACTTTGTCGCGCTCGCCGATCTCGCCGGCCAATGCCTCGCGCGCCTTGTCTTCACCGTGCACAAGGACCAGTGGCGGCTTCGGCTGGAAATGGCCAAACCATTCCATCAACCCGTGCTGGTCTGCATGCGCGGACAAGCCGCCTACGGTATGGATCTGCGCATTGACCCGGATATCGCGCTGGTGGATCCGCGCCCAGCGCGCGCCATCGACCAGGCGCCGACCCAGCGTGCCATTGGCCTGATAACCGACGAACACGACATGCGCGCCACGCTTGCCGAGGTTCTGGATCAGGTGATGCAGGATGCGCCCACCACTGGCCATGCCACTGCCCGCGAGGATTATCGCGCCACGCTCGACGCTGTTGATCGCGATTGATTCTTCCGTTGATGCGGTCGTGTGCAGGTTGGGTAAGCGGAACGGATTCGGCGTGCCACGCCAGACCTCCTGCGCCTCGGCATCGAACAAGTCGTGGTGGTGGTCATAGACCTCGACCACCTTGCCCGCCATCGGACTGTCCAGGAAGATTTTCCAGCGCGATAAGCTCCATTCGTCCCAATTCCGGGCGAACCAATACAGCAGCTCCTGCGTGCGACCGACCGCGAATGCCGGGATCACGACATTACCGCCATCGCGCCATGCAGCATCCAGGATGCCGCCCAACTCGACAATAGTCTCGGCGCGATCCTTGTGATTGCGATCGCCGTAAGTTGACTCCATCAGCACCAGGTCGGCTTCGCTGACGGGTGTGGGATCGCGCAGGATGGGCGTGCCGTTCGGGCCGAGGTCACCGGAGAACACCAGCTTCTTGCCATCAGCCCATAACTCCACGATGGCGGAGCCAAGGATGTGCCCGGCATCGAGCAGGGTGAGTTCGACACCGTCAAGGATCTTGGTCCGGGTGTCGTAGGCCAGCGGCTTGACCCGTTCCAGCACCAGCTTCACATCAT
>JBDSGA010000158.1:0-4654 GCA_039919235.1 Thermomonas sp.
CCCAGGTACAGCATCGGCGGGTGGAAGATCATCCCCGCGTCCTGCAGCAACGGGTTCAGGTCGCGGCCCTCGGCAGCGGCCGGAAGCAGGCGATCGAATGGATTGCTGGTGAAGATCAGGAAGGCGAGGAAGCCGACACTGACGATGCCCATCACCCCCAGCACGCGGGCGATCACCGGTTGCGGAAGTGCGCGCGAAAACATCGCGACCGCCGCCGTCCACAGCGCCAGGATCAGTGCCCACATCAGCAACGAGCCTTCATGCGCGCCCCAGACCGCGGTCACCCGGTAGTAGGTCGGCAGCAGCGAGTTGGAATTGCTGGCGACGTAGCGCACCGAAAAATCGCCAGCAACGAAGGCATAGGTCAGGATGCCAAATGCCAGCAGCACCAGCACCAGCTGCAGGGCGGCGGCGGGGCGCGCAACCGCCATCAACGGGGCGATGTCACGGTGCGCGCCAAGCAGTGGCAGCACGGCCTGCAGCATCGCTACCAGCAGGGCGAGCAGCAGGGCAATTTGGCCGAGTTCAGGCAGGGCAGTGATCACGGTGATGGCATCTGCTCCGCGGCGTCAGGCACGTCATGTTTCTTGTGCGCGGCGCCCATCTTGTCGGCGACTTCCTTGGGCATGTAGGCCTCGTCGTGCTTGGCCAGGACTTGCTCTGCCACGAACACGCCGTCTTTCATCTGACCGGTCGCTACGACGGCCTGCTTCTCGCGGAACAGATCGGGCAGGATGCCGGTGTAGACGACGGGCAATATTGCGTCGCCGTCATCGACATCGAAATGCGCTTCCATCGAACCGCTGGCGCGCCGGAACGAACCCGCCGCGACCATGCCGCCGAGGCGGAAGCGGGCGTGGTCGCCGGCTTCTCCGCGCAGGACTTCAGCCGGCGTGTATAGATAGGCGACATTGCGCTGCAGTGCCATCGCAATCAGCGTGGTCGCGATTGCGGCGGCCGCTACCACGGCCAGCACCAGCCACAGGCGCCGCTTGCGGGTCGGGTTCATCGTTCCAGCTCCATCTTGTCCGGGGGTGGGGCAACGCGGTTGGCGCGCAACGTGGCCGCGCGCAATGCTGCGCGTACCTGCATCCGTGGCACGACGAAGTCCCACAGCAAGATCAGTGCGAACACCAGATACGCGGCGATCACGTAGTCGCGATAGTTCATGTCGTGTTCCCCGCTTGGCGAGCCACGGCCATGCGCGCCACCCAGTCCTTGCCGGCTTCGCGGCGCAGGTTGTCGGCGCGGGCGCGTGCCAGTAATGAACCGGCGAACCACAGGTGCGTTCCCACCACCATCCACACCAGCGGCATCAGCATGCTCGGGTCCATTTGCGACTTGCCGAACAGGTTGATGGTCTGGCCTTGGTGCAGTGAATTCCACCACACCACTGACCAGCGGATCACCGGCAGCAGCGCCACGCCGACGATCGCCAGCAAGCCTGCGGCGCGGGCAGCGTTGCGGCGGTCATCGATGGCCGCATACAAGCCCATCACGCCCAGATAAAGAAATAGCAGGATGAGCTCGGTGGTCAGGCGCGGATCCCAATCCCACCACGTGCCCCACATCGGCTTGCCCCAGATGGAGCCGGTCGCCAGCGTGATCAGGGTGAACGCTGCGCCGCTGGGTGCACAGGCCATCGCCAGGATTTCGCACAACTTGATCCGCCAGACCAGTGCGATGGCCGCATACACCGCCATCAGCGCGAAGATCGCCATGCTCATCCACGCACTAGGCACGTGGATGTAGAGGATGCGGAAGCTGTCGCCCTGCTGGTAGTCGGCGGGTACCTGGAACAACGCGCCATACAGGCCAATCATCATCGTCAGCATACCCAGCGCATACGCCCACGGTGCCCAGCGCGCGGCGAAGCGGTCGAAATACGGCGGCGAACCAAGTTGGTGGAACCAGCGCAGGATCGGATTCATCACGTTTCGTTCCCTCCCTTGCGCAGCAGGGGAGGGTTGGGGAGGGATGCGCGTGCACCCGCGAGATGCCAATTATGCGCGATGCGCAGTTCCGCCGCCTTGATTCAGCGTTCGATGATGAAGGCTCCGAACGCCACGCCCAGATTCCAGCCCTTGCCCTTGCCGCTCAGGGCCAGGGAAACGTCGCCTTTGGTCAACGCCTGCGCCGACGCGGACTTGTCCGCCCCGGCATGCGCTTCGGCGGTCGCGTAATGGCCCAGGACGTCTTTGATGTCGTGGATGCCGCTGAAGGCGCCGATGCCGTTCTTCACGCTGGTCTTGCCTGCGGTCAGTCCGCCACCCTTGGCACGCAGCTTCACGTGCATGTTTTGGCCATTGTCGCAATGGACGTTGCCGGTGCCCTTCGCGGTTTTGTAGAAGAGCGACCAGCCCGATAGCGAGAACGTCATGTGGCATTTGGTTTCGCGAGCCTGCGCGGGCTGCATCACCATGCCGAAGGCAAGCAGGGCAGCGAGGGTCGAAATTTTCATTGCGTTCATGGGTATGACCTCTTGACGGGGGGGGACGATCCGATCCCGGAGTGTGCCAGCGTCAAAGGCGGACGGGGCGTCAAGCCGTCATGGCGCCTGCGTTGGTTCAGGTATGGGCGATGCGCAATGCTGCTGCCGTGACCAGGGGCGCAAGCACCAGCGACACCACCAGCCCCGCGCCCAGCAGCAGCAGCGCGCCGGAACCATCCAGCCCCTGCGCGGTTGCCGACACCGCACCCGCACCGAACACCAGCACCGGCACATACAACGGCAGCGCCAGCAGTGCGACCAAAATCCCGGCCCGGCGCATGCCCACCGTCAATGCCGCCACCACCGCGCCCAGCAGGCTCAGGATCGGCGTGCCCAGCAGTAACGAGGCCATCAGCACCGGCAGTTGCGCGCGCGGCAGGTGCAGCAGTTCGCCCAGCAGCGGCGTCACCACGATCACCGGCAGCGCGGTGGTCAGCCAGTGCATCACGGTGCGCACCAGCACCAGCCACCACAGCGGCACGGGCGCCAGCATCCATTGTTCCAGCGAGCCGTCCTCGGCATCGCCACGGAACAGGCTGTCCAATGCCAGCAAACCGGCCAACAGCACCGCCAACCAAAGTACCGCCGAGGCAACCGGCGCCAGCGCGCGTGCGTCACCGCCGAGTGCAAGCGCGAACAGCACCACCGTCAGCAATGCAAACAACGCCGGCTGGAATGCATCACCGCGGCGTTGCCACAGCAGGCGCAAGTCGCGCGTCATCAGTGCGCGGGCCGCTTGAAGCATCATTCGGCAGGTCTCGATGGGGGTGTTCCCAACGCCAGCATCCGCGTGCGCACCGGTGGCGCGGCGTAGGCGCCATGGGTGGTGATCAGCGCTGCACCATGGCTGCGCAAATGCGCCTGCACCATCCGGTTGACCAGGTTGATCCCTTCCAGATCGAGATTGGCGTAGGGCTCATCCAACAGCCACAGCGGCGCCGGCGACAGCCACAGGCGGGCCAGGCAGAGACGCTTTTTCTGGCCGGCTGATAATTGCCGCACCACGGTGTCTTCATAGCCCGCCAGTCCGACGATCGTCATGGCTGCTGTCGAAGACTGCCGGTGCCGGCGGCCATGCAGCCCGCACAGGAATTCAAGATTCTGCAGGGCGGGCAGGTCCGCCTTCAGGCCGGGAAGATGACCGAGGTACGCCATGCTGCGCGCACGCAGGTCGCTGCGTGCTTTCGTCCCCTCGATGGCGACCTCGCCGGCATCGGCCCGCAACAGGCCCGCCAGGACCCGCAACAGCGTGGTCTTGCCCGCGCCATTGTCGCCTTGCACCAGCAGTGCCTCGCCGGTGTCGACGGCGAAATCAAGCGGTCCGAACACCGGCGTCTCATTGCGGGCGAAGCGCAGCCCATGCACGGCAAGCAGCGGCGCGTGCGGGATGTGGTGATCGGAGACGTGGTCAGCGGACATATCTGTTCATTTTAGCGGTATGCCAGCGCTTCACGTGCACCGGCTCGTGTGCGCCTTCGCGCCGATTTCGTACACTCCAGCTTCCGCCGAATCGCGATGACGCCAGCCGCCCATGATGCTTCCGCCCGCCACCAAACTGCCGAAGGTTGGCACGACTATCTTCACCGTGATGTCGCAATTGGCGGCCGAGCACGGCGCCGTCAACCTGGGTCAGGGGTTTCCGGATTTCCCGGTACCAACGCGCCTGGTCGATGCGCTGACACGCGCGATGCAGGCCGGCCATAACCAGTACGCGATGATGACCGGGGTGCCTGCGCTGCGCCAGGCGATTGCTGACAAGACCGCGCGGCTGTATGGCTGGCAGCCCGATGTGGATGCCGAAATCACCGTCACCAGTGGCGCCACCGAGGCGATCTTCAACGCGATCCACGCCGTTGTCCGTGCAGGCGAAGAAGTGATCGTGCTGGATCCCTGCTACGACTGTTATGAGCCTGCGATCGACCTGGCCGGCGCAACTGCGGTGCATGTGGCGCTGGATCCGCGCACGTTCGCGCCGGATTGGACGGCCGTGCGTGCGGCGATCACCCCGCGCACGCGCATGCTGATGATCAACAGTCCGCACAACCCATCGGGCGCGATGCTCGGCGCCGATGACATCCGGGCGGTGGCGGACATCCTGCGCGATACCGGCATCTGGTTGCTCAGCGATGAGGTCTATGAACACATCGTGTTCGATGGCGCCCG
>JBDSGA010000159.1:0-3884 GCA_039919235.1 Thermomonas sp.
GATGGCTTGAAGCGCTCGCGATAGACGGCAAGGGCCGGCTCCAGTGCCGCTGGCGCGAAGTGCGAGGCAAACGCATATGGCAGGCCCAGTTGCGCCGCCAGTTGCGCACCGAACAGGCTGGAGCCCAACACCCACGCCTCCACCGCAATACCTGCACCAGGAACGGCTTGCACCGCCTGGTTCGGTTGTACAGGCTCGAAGTAATGCAACAGTTCGACCACATCCGCCGGGAACTCGTCGGCGCCTTGGTAATAGCGCCGCAGCGCACGCGTGGCCGCTTGGTCCGTACCCGGCGCGCGACCCAAACCCAGGTCGATCCGATCCGGAAACAGCGCCCCCAGCGTGCCGAACTGTTCGGCGACCTGCAGCGGAGCGTGGTTGGGCAGCATCACCCCACCCGCGCCAACCCGAATCGTCGACGTTCCACCTGCCACATGGCCAATCAGCACGGCAGTCGCTGCGCTCGCGATGCCTGGCATGTTGTGGTGCTCGGCTAACCAGAAGCGGTTGTAGCCCAGTTGCTCGGCGTGCTGCGCCAGCTCCAGCGTGTTGGCGAATGTCCGCGCCGGCGTACTGCCTTCGGTCACCGGCGCAAGATCGAGGATGGACAGGGGAATCATGGGGGTTCGCCTTCAAGGTGAACCCATGACATGGGGCATGAATGTTGCCGAATAAAGGCGACCAGAAGCAGTTAATTGGTAACGAGCGTGCTGCCATGCAGATGCTGCACCCAGCGGTCACGTTGAAAGCGCCCGAACCACATGGATCACCAAGGCACGTCTTGCCCCCGCCAGTCCATGAAGCGGCCGCTGTCGACAGGCGTACTTCCGGCGATGACCTGAAGCAGCTGTTTAGCCGCGCATGCCGTGTCGAACAACTGCGCGGGTGGAACCTTGGACTGGAATGGCGCCGACAGCGGCGTATCAACCGTGCCCGGATGCAGCATCAGGCAGATTCCCAATGGATTTCGGCGCTTCCATTCGATGGAAAACGTCTTCAGCAGCTGGTTCTGCGCGGCCTTCGAGGCGCGATAGGCATACCAACCACCAGCGCGGTTGTCGCCGATCGAACCCACTCTCGCGGACAACGACGCGAATACGGCGGGCTGGTTGCCGCAAAGCTGCGGCAACAACGCTTTGGCCAGCAGCAGCGGCGCGAACGCATTGAGCGCAAATACCTGTTCGAACGAGGCACGACTGGTTTGCTCAATTGCTTTCTCCGGGGCAAGCCCGTTACCGTGCAAGACACCCGCTGCATTGATCAGCAGATGCAAGGCATCGCCTGCCGGCAGGATCCCAGCCAAGCGTGCCAAGTCCGACTCCTTGGTGACGTCTGCATCGACTAGCGTGAGCTTTCCGTCACCATGTGACTGCCATGCACGCAAGGCTTCATTGACGCTCGCCGAACGCGAGACGGCATGCACCCGGCCCACATGGTGGTTGTCAACCAGCTCGCGCACCATCGCCAGGCCAATGCCGCTGCTCGCCCCTGTTACCAGGGCATTGGCCAGACCGCTGAGCCCCGCAATAGGGGGTGTATTAGCTTCAAATGTCATCACGTTCTAATTTCGCTATATCCCCGGATATTCAACATCCAAAAAGTCACGAGCAAGCGGCGCCTGGATACTGCAGGCGGCGATGTGCAGTATCGGTTGCAAAATTTTCCCCATCCTAGCGAAAAAACCCAACCGATAATCTGCATTGTTGCGACGATGTCCCCAGCAAGCTGGCCGGTCTGATCCGTGCTTGTAATAGCCAACAATCGTGCGCGCCGCGATATGGATGCAGTTCCAGCAGTTGATCTCGACAATGAGCAGGGAATGAATGCCGATTTCACGCAGGAGTGCATGGCGTCCATTCAGAATATGGCTTCCCTGCATGGAGTCCCCAATGAACATCCTGATGATCCTGACGTCACACGATCGCCTGGGCGATACCGGCAAGAAAACCGGCTTCTGGCTGGAAGAGTTTGCGGCGCCCTACTACGTGTTCAAGGATGCGGGAGCGGAGATCACGTTGGCTTCGCCGAAGGGTGGACAACCGCCGCTTGATCCCAAGAGCGACGAACCCGACGCACAGACTGATGCCACCCGCCGCTTCCGGGCGGATGTCGAAGCGACTGCTTCGCTCGCTTCGACTAAGGTCCTCGCGGATGTCGCGAACGATGACTTCGACGCCATCTTCTACCCCGGTGGTCACGGCCCCCTCTGGGATCTGGCCAATGACGAGCACTCCATCTCCCTGATCGAGAAGCATTACGGCGCTGGCAAGCCAGTCGCCTTCGTCTGCCATGCACCGGGCGTGTTGAGCAAGACGCGCATGCCGGGCGGCGCCCCCCTAGTCCAAGGCAAGCAGGTCACCGGTTTCAGCAACAGCGAAGAAGCTGCGGCGGGACTGACCGATATCGTGCCGTTCCTGGTCGAGGACATGCTCGCTGCCAACGGCGGTGGCTACAGCAAGATGGCTGACTGGGCTTCGTACGTGGTCACCGACGGCAACCTGGTGACAGGCCAAAACCCGGCATCGTCGGAAGCCGCTGCCAAGACCCTGTTGAGCGTGCTCAAACAACCTGACGTGGGATGAAGCAGGAAGCGAATCGCGGGCAGACGCTCGCGATTGTCATCAAAGCCTCCACGCCACCACACAGTGGGACATCGGAACGCGGAACAAACGCCCTGATCGAGCGGTCTTAGCCAACTTGCAGGACAATCGACCTACCAGTCGAGACGATCACATCGACTACCAAACAGGAGCGTCGGAAAATGCGCAACTTGCGGCAGCCCATCCGGCGCTCCTTCGACCGGGCAGTCGCACCTATCGTGCGGATGTCGGAAACGCGCGCCAACCACCTCGGCAGCTTGTTCACTGATGTATTGGTGGGCGCGGCCTTGGTCGGGGCAGGCGTCACACGCACGGGGGCACATCCGGGCATGGCGCTATTGGCATTCGCCACGGGTTTACTGGTGTTCAGTTGGGTCGAGTACGGCTTTCACCGCTGGCTGATGCATGGGACGTTCCCGTTGCTGGAACCTGGCCATCGCAAGCACCACGAAAACCCGTCTGGCAATGATTCTATGCCTTTCTTCTTACCGCCCATGCTCCTGTTGGTACTGGTGGGCGTATTCGCCCTGCTATTGCCCACTGGAGATGCCTTGCTTCTCGCGGGTGGACTGGCGTGCGGCTATGCCGCCTATGGCCTGAGCCACGCCGTCATCCACGTCAGGCGGTTCAACCACCCGCTGGGCCGGCGCTGGGCCGCCATGCATCACATCCACCATCACCATCCGGATGCGAACTTCGGCGTCACTACCCCGCTATGGGACATCGTATTGCGTACCCGCTATGTGCGCACTCCCCGCCTTGCAGACCGCATCAAGCGCGCCTGATTGCGCGTGTCATTTTGGCGGACAATTTGCGGACAGCGAGCCTCGTGGCCCGCGACACGAAGAATCGTCCAGGACACACATGCGAACCTTTGTATTGAGAGCGCGGGCGGCATCCACGGACAGCCAGAAACTATTGGCCTCTGTTGGCCAGGAGGCGCATGCCGAAATCCTTGCGCACACCCTGATGAATGCGATCTTCGTGGCCCAGTCGCATCGCGCTGATGTGATCGTCTATTTGGTACTGGAAAGCACGCTGGATTTTTCCAGGACCATTCGCTTCGATGCCAACACCATGCATGACATCGGCGGCTTTGATGAACAGGCACTGCTCGGCAAAATCACCAAGGCACTGGACGCGTCCCGCGGCATGGGCAAGGAAGCATCGCGACCGGTGGAATCGGGCGTGACGGTGCGTACCTTGAGTTTCGAAGGGCTGGTGCAGGAACTTGCCCATGACCATCAGCTGTTCGTGATGGACAGGAAAGGCACGTCGATGCGT
>JBDSGA010000160.1:0-14891 GCA_039919235.1 Thermomonas sp.
CGACCGATGGCATGGTCGGGGTCGGTGAAACTCTCGAGCTTCACTTCGCCACGCACGCCAAACGCACCGTGCAACCGGCCCACGGTGATCATCCGCTGGCTGGCATCCGGTGCGTTCATATCGAATCTTGGACCACGTCGCCCATCACGGGCGGCGGCGGAATCAAGCGGTCTTGGCGGCCTGTTTGTACAGGTCGGCGACCTTGTCGGTCAGCTGCGCACCGTTGTCCATCCAGTGCTTGATGCGCTCGAGGTTCAACTCAATGCGCTTTTCACCGCCGGTGGCAATCGGGTTGTAGAAACCCACGCGTTCGATGTTGCGACCATCGCGGGCGCTGCGGCTGTCGGTGACGATGACGTGGTAGAAGGGGCGCTTCTTGGCGCCACCACGGGTAAGGCGAATCTTGACCATTGCAGTTTTCTCGATGTAGCCCAGCGGCCGGAGTGGCCGGGTAAGCCGCCAAGTATAGCCGGCGTCCGGCCAGACGGGCAACTCGACCAGGATCATCGCATCGGCGGCATGCCGCCACGTCCGCCCATCATTCCGCTCAACCCGCGCATCATCCCCTTCATGCCGCCGCGGCCCAGCTTGCCCATCATTTTTTCCATTTGCTGGTACTGCTTGAGCACCTTGTTGACGTCAGCCGGGGTCAGGCCGCTGCCGCGGGCCACCCGCGCGCGCCGCGAGCCCTTGAGCAGTTCCGGGTTTCGGCGTTCTTTCTTGGTCATCGAATTGATGATCGCGATCATCCGCGGCACTTCCTTGCCAGTGACCTGCTGCTTGACGTGCTCGGGCAACGCGCCGACGCCGGGCAGCTTGTCCATCAAGCCGGACAGTCCGCCCATGTTCTGCATCTGCTCGAGTTGATCGCGCATGTCGTTGAGGTCGAATTTCTTGCCCTTGGCGACTTTCTCGGCCAGCTTCCTGGCCTTGTCCTGGTCGACGCCCTGCTCGACCTGCTCGACCAGCGACAGCACGTCGCCCATGTCGAGGATGCGGCTGGCCACGCGGTCCGGATGGAACACGTCAAGGCCGTCTGGCTTTTCGCTGACGCCGATGAACTTGATCGGCTTGCCGGTGATGTAGCGCACGCTCAGTGCCGCACCGCCACGGGCGTCGCCGTCGGTCTTGGTCAATATCACGCCAGTCAGCGGTAGTGCCTCGCCGAAATGCTTGGCGGTGACCGCGGCGTCCTGGCCGGTCATCGAATCGACCACGAACAGCGTTTCGACCGGATTGACCGCAGCGTGCAGGGCCTTGATCTCAGCCATCATCGCGTCGTCGATACTGGTACGGCCGGCGGTATCCACGATCAGCACATCGACGAACGACTTGCGTGCAGCATCGATGGCGGCTTTGACAATGGCTTCCGGCTTCTGCGAATTATCCGACGGGAAGAACATCGCATCGACCTGTCCAGCCAACGTCTGCAATTGCTCGATCGCGGCCGGACGGTAGACGTCGGCGCTGACCACCATCACCTTCTTCTTGCGCTTGTCCTTCAGGTGCTTGGCCAGCTTGGCCACGGTCGTCGTCTTGCCCGCGCCTTGCAAACCCGCCATCAGGATGACGGCCGGCGCCGGTACGTTGAGATTCAACTCGGACGCCTGCGAACCCATCACGGCGGTCAATTCGTCGCGCACGATGCGCACCAATACCTGGCCTGGCGTCAGCGAACGCATGACTTCCTGGCCAACCGCGCGCACCTTGATGCGCTGAATAAGCGCCTGTACCACCGGCAATGCCACATCCGCTTCCAGCAGTGCGATGCGGACTTCGCGCACGGCCTCGCTGATATTGGAGTCGGTCAGGCGGCCGCGACCACGCAGGCGTTCGACGGTACCGGACAGTCGTTGGGTCAGGGATTCGAACATGATGCGGGCGGCCTGCGATACGTGCGTTGCGGGTCGCGAAGTATAGCCTGCGCCCCCTGCGCAGCTTGCCGGTAACCTTTGTGCGACACTGATTCGATGACAATCGTTCTCATCGCCATTGCGTCTTACCTGCTTGCCACTGGCTGGTTGGTCGTCGTCCTGCAGCGCGATGCTCCTGCCAGGCCACTCGCTTGGTTGCTTCCTGCCAACCTGGCGCTGTTACTGCATGGATTGACCCATTTCCTTGCGTGGCGGGCGAGCGGCGTCACCGACCTGCACTTCTTCGCTGCGCTCTCGCTGGTCGGGCTAGGCATGAGCACGCTTATCTCGATCGTCGGCGCATCCGGTCGCATGCGCGCATTGGGCGTGGTGATCTTCCCAGTGACGGCATTGGCATTGCTGGTCTATGCGCTTTACGGACATGCCACGCAGCCCGAACCACTGGATTGGCGCTTGCTGCTGCATGCCTGGTTGGCGCTGCTGGCTTACGCGACCTTGTCCGTTGCCGCATTGCTGGCGGTCTTCCTGTGGCTTCAGGAGCGCGCGTTGCGCCGCCGTGACTTCCACCGCTGGATGCGTGCATTGCCACCCCTGACGGAACTGGAAACACTGTTGTTCCGGACCATCGCAGTCGGCTTCGTCCTGCTGGGCGGCACCCTGCTGACCGGCGTGCTATTCGTCGACAACTTGCTGGCGCAGCATCTGGTGCACAAGACCGTGCTCAGCGTGCTGTCGTGGCTGGCCTTCGGTGCATTGCTGCTGGGCCGCTGGCGCTATGGGTGGCGGGGGGCCATTGCGGTGCGCTGGACGTTGGCGGCGATGGCGTTGCTTATCCTGGCGTTCTTCGGCAGCAAATTCGTGCTGGAACTCGTCCTGCATCGCGTGGCCTGAGGCGACCTGCCTGCGTAAGAATACGTTTGCAGTTGTAATATTTGCATTGACAACTATTGCATGGGCTACCAAAATAGCCTCATGCAAACGCCTGCCCCCTCAATTGCCTCATCGTTTCCTAGTGCCCCATGCACTGGTTCCACGTTGGGCCTGTTGTTCCGCCAAGTCCGCGATGCGATGTGGGCGCGGATGGCGGACGAGCTCGCCCGCAGTGGTCATGAGCTGACCTTCAGCCAGTACATCACCCTGAAAAAACTAGCCGCTGGCACCGCCGGCGCAAGTGACCTTGCCCGCGCCGCAGAGTTGAATCCTGGGGCAATGACCCGCCTGCTCGACAAGCTGGAAGCCAAGGGCCTGCTGGCGCGCGAGGCTGACCCTGCCGATCGCCGCGCCCTACACATCCACCTCACGGATAGTGGTCGCGCCATCTGGCGCGACATCGATCAGTGCGGCATGCGTGTTCGAGATACCGCACTAAGCGGGCTGAGCGACAGCGAGCGCAACACCTTGACCGCACTGCTGGAACGGGTGCGCGACAACCTTACTGCGTCCACGGACTGAGCCATGTTTCGAAACTTTCCCTTGCCCCTTTCCCTGGCCGCGGCATGCGCCGTGCTGCTTTCCTCATGCGCCAGCAGCGGCGGGCTGAAGACGCAAGGCCAACTGCGCGATGCCGGCTCGCTGTCTGCCGGCGCTGCACTCGGCAAAGTCAACGTCAGCGACGCCGCGTGGCCGGATGACCACTGGTGGACCAGCCTCGGTGACCCGCAACTGGACACGCTGATTGCCGAAGCACTCGCGTCTTCGCCCGCGATCGACGCCGCCGATGCACGCACGCGCAAGGCGCTCGCCCAATCCGGGCTGGCCGACGCGACGCGCAAGCCAACGCTTGGCGCCGGCGCGCAGGTGCTTGGTCTGCAGATTCCAGAGACTCTTGCGGGAGACAAAATCGGCGGCAGTTTCAGCGTCGCTGAATTACTGACCTTGAACCTGAAATACAACCCCGACCTGTGGGGCTTGGACAAGGCGAAATGGCAGGCCGCGGTCGGCAACGCGCGCGCCAGCGAAGTGGACGCGCAGGCCGCGCGACTGACCTTGGCCGCCAACATCGCCCGCACCTATGTCACGCTGGCACAGGCGTTCGATGGATTGGATGCGGCGAATGCCGAAGCGACTCGCGCCGATGCGCTGGTCTCGCTCAACCAGCAGCGGATCAAGGCCGGCCTGGACAACACCATCGCATTGAACCAGAACCGCAGCACCTCGTCATCCGCAAAACAACAGGCGCAGGCCGCCCAACAGCAGATCGATGTCTTGCGCAATGCGTTGGCAGCATTGGCGGGCGCGGGTCCTGATCGCGGACTACAGATCAATCGTCCGACGCTGGCAATCCCAGAGATCACCCTGCCGTCGCGACTGCCCAGCGACCTACTGGCGCGCCGCGCCGATATCGTCGCCGCACGCTGGCGTGTGGAAGCGGCCGCGCATGGCATCGATGCCAGCGAGGCTGCGTTCTACCCCACGATCAACCTGAGCATGATGGTCGGCCTCGCGGCCGGCAATCTGGGCGACCTGTTCGGTAGCAAGGCGCTGCTGATCAATGGCGGTCCGGGCCTGACGCTCCCGATCTTCGAGGGTGGACGGCTTCGCAATCAATTGATGGGTAGCAACGCGGATTACGATCTCGCCGTCGCCAGCTACAACCAGACCCTCGTTGGCGCCATCCACGACGTCACCGACGCGGTGCAAGCCGGGCGCGCGCTGGACGCGCAAATCATCACCACCCGGCAAGCACGCGACACCGCTGGCAAGGCGCATGCGCTGGTCCAGCAGCGGTATCGCGCTGGGCTGGCCACACAGCTTGACGTGCTCGCCGCACAACGTCCGTTGCTGCAACTCGACCAGCAATTGGCTGCGTTGAATGCGAAGCGGCGCACGGCCGTCATCGATCTCGACCAAGCGCTCGGCGGCGGCATTGCCGTTGACGCTCCGAATACCACTGCCTCGAAGTGACCCTGACATGACCACCGAAACCACACCCAACACCTCGGCCGGCGCCAGCGCTCCCCTTCCCCCGTCGCAGGCGTCAACCAAGCCCAGCAACGGCAAGCGCAAGCGCGCCTTGCTGATCCTGGCGACCATCGTCGTGCTCGGCGCCATCGGCTGGCTGGCCTATCACTTCATGATCGGTCGCTGGCACGAAGACACGGACGATGCCTACGTGCAGGGCAACGTGGTCACTGTCACACCGCAAACCGGCGGCACCGTGATCGACATCCGTGCCGAGGACGGCATGCGCGTCGAAGCCGGGCAAATCCTGGTCAGCTTTGATGCCAGCGATGCCGAGGTGACCTACGCACAAGCGGTGGCCAACCTGGCCGGGGCAGTTCGGCAGGTGCGCGGCATCTATCGCGCAGTGGAGGCCGGTCAAGCGGACATCGCTGCACGCGAAGTCGCACTCTCGCAAGCGCAGGATGACGTGAATCGTCGCGCAGGACTGGTTGCGAGTGGGGCCGTGTCCGCCGAAGAGCTCGCGCACGCCAAGGCACAACTTGCCGCCGCCCAGGCCGGGTTATCCGGTGCCCGCGAACAGACCTCGCGCAACAGCGTGCTGGTCGACAACAGTGAACTCAGCAGCAATCCGCAGGTGATGGCCGCGGCGGCGCAACTGCGCGCGGCCTTGCTCAACAAAATGCGCGCCAACGTCATCGCGCCGACCTCCGGCTACATCGCCAAACGCAACGTGCAGCTGGGCCAGCGCGTCGCCGCCGGCACCCCGCTGATGGCGATCATCCCGCTGGACGAAGTCTGGGTGGATGCCAATTTCAAGGAAAACCAGCTGCGCCATCTGCGTCTTGGCCAACCCGTTGAACTGCATTCCGAGCTTTACGGCAAGGACGTGACCTACCACGGCACACTGGAAAGTCTGGGACTGGGCACCGGCAGTGCGTTCTCGATCCTGCCGGCGCAGAACGCCAGCGGCAACTGGATCAAGATCGTGCAGCGCGTGCCGGTGCGCATCGCGCTGGACAAGAAAGAACTGCATGAGCACCCACTGCGCCTGGGCCTGTCGATGAGCGTGGAGGTCAACCTGCACGATGCTGGCCATGGCCTGTTGCCGGCGGCCAATGCGAAAAAGCCGACCTTGAGCACCACCGCATACGCCAAGCAACTGAACGACGCTGATGCCGTGATCGACCGCATCATCAATGACAATTTGGGGACGCCTCGCGCCGGAACTGGCCGGAACTGATCCCGTCATGTCCAGCACTCCAGCCATGGCGCCTTCGGCGCCAGCACCCCGCGCCGATGGCTTGGCGTTCGCGCCACCCAACATTGCGCTGACCACGTTCGGGCTGGCCCTGGCCAGCTTCATGCAGGTCCTCGACACCACGATTGCGAACGTGTCGTTGCCGGCGATCTCCGGCAACCTGGGCGGCAGCGCCAACCAGGCCACGTGGGTAATCACCTCGTTCGCCGTCAGCACCGCGATCGCCTTGCCGCTGACCGGCTGGCTGGCGCGCCGGTTCGGTGAACGCAAACTCTTCATGATTTCCACGCTGGCGTTCGTCGCCGCCTCGTTCCTGTGCGGCCTCGCAAACAGCATGGGCCTGCTGGTCGCGGCGCGGGCGTTGCAGGGCTTGGTCGCCGGCCCGATGTACCCGGTCACCCAGGCGTTGCTGCTGTCGATCTATCCACCCGCCAAGCGGGGACAAGCGATTGCCCTGCTGGCCATGGTGACGGTAGTCGCGCCGATCGCCGGGCCCATCCTGGGCGGCTGGATCACCGACAACTACAGTTGGGAATGGATCTTCTTCATCAACATCCCGCTAGGCATCTTCGCCAGTGTCGTGGTGGGTGCGCAGCTCAAGGGACGCCCGGAAAAGATCGAAACGCCGAAGATGGATTACATCGGCCTCGCGACCCTGGTCCTGGGCGTCGGCGCGCTGCAAATCATGCTGGACCTGGGTAACGACGAAGATTGGTTCCACTCGCCGTTGATCGTCGTCCTCGCGATTGTTGCCGCGATTTCGCTGTCCGTCTTCATCATCTGGGAACTGACGGACAAGGACCCGATCGTCAACCTGCGTCTGTTCCGGCATCGCAATTTCGCAGCCGGCACGATTGCCATGGTGATGGCCTACTCCGCTTTCTTCAGCGTCAGCATCCTGGTGCCGCTGTGGTTGCAGCGCAACCTGGGCTACACCGCGATCTGGGCGGGTTTCGCCACCGCGCCGATCGGGTTCCTGCCGGTGATCCTGGCCCCATTGATTGGCAAGTATGCAGGCAAGTTCGACCTGCGCATGCTGGCCACGCTCGCCTTCATCGTGATGGCCGGCACCAGCTTCATGCGCTCGCACTTCAACCTCGACGTGGATTTCGAGCACGTAGCCTATGTGCAGCTGCTGCAAGGGCTGGGCGTTGCGCTGTTCTTCATGCCCATTTTGCAGATCCTGCTGTCGGATCTGGAGCCGCACGAGATCTCCGCGGGATCGGGCCTGATGACCTTCGTGCGCACGCTTGGAGGCAGCTTCGCCGCGTCGCTGACCATCTATGCCTGGTCGGAGCGCACCGCCGTGCACCACGCGCAACTCACCGAACACATCGGCGCGACCGATCCGGCCATGCTGGAAACCGTGGCCCGCTATGGTGGTGGCAACCTCGAACGCGGTGCCTACGTGCTGGACCGGATGATTTCGCAACAGGCGCTGCAGATCGGCTTCAACGAGATCTTCCACCTGCTCGGGATCATTTTCCTATGCGTGATCGTGTTCGTGTGGATCGCCAGACCGCCATTCGGCGCGAAGAGCGGCGCGCCGGCCGGCGGCGGCCATTGATCACACATCAATAGGCACAAGCTGCATCGGCGATGTTGCGACATCGCCGCATCAACCGCGCAAGCGCACCCACAACCACCACGCCGCAAATCCGGCGATGGCAAGTGACAGCAGCGGCATCGCGAATTGCGCATACCAACGCTTGCGGCGTACCAGCAACAGTATTGGCAACACCAAAGCCACGACCGCCATCTGGCCGATTTCGACGCCGAGATTGAAGCCGACCAGCGACGCCAGGCGCGCGCCCGTTGGCAAGCCCAGTTCGGAGAGTGCGCCAGCGAATCCGAATCCGTGCACCAGACCGAAGCTGAAGCCGACCAGCCACACACGCTTGGTCACCAAGGGCCATACGTTGTTGAGCGCTGCAAGCAGCACGCTTGCTGCAATCGCCGCTTCCACCCAGCGCGAGGCCGGCGTGATCCAACCAAGCGCCGCCAGGCTCAACGTAATGGAGTGAGCCAAGGTGAATGCAGTGACGATCCCAAGCACGTGCCCCAGCGAATGGCGCGGGCCGGGCGATGGTTGCCATTGGCGCTCGCGCCGCACCAGTGCCGCGGGCAATAACAGCGAGATCAGAAAGGCCAAGTGGTCGTATCCAATCAGGATGTGGTGCACGCCCTCGCGCAGGAACTGCAGGAAGGGATTGCTGCGCGCCGCTTGCCCCGGACCAATCGCGATCTCGCGCGCATCGATGCTCGCGATGCCCGTCCCATCCTTGCCATGGTTATGAAAGGTCACCAGTGCCCGATGTTGCGGATCCACGTCGAAGAGCAGGCCGTAACGCACCGTGAGCGCTGCCACTGACGCGCAGTCCGCGCGCA
Organism: Thermomonas sp.; assembly: GCA_039919235.1. Lineage (GTDB taxonomy): Bacteria > Pseudomonadota > Gammaproteobacteria > Xanthomonadales > Xanthomonadaceae > Thermomonas. The sequence goes on from JBDSGA010000160.1 coordinate 8,425, forward strand.
GTACGACGGTGGCATAGGCACCATCATCGTATTGGCGGGTCGCGAGCAGTTGTGGATGCAACGTGCACGGAGTCGAGCCACTGCTGATCTGCAGCCCCTTGGTCACCATCGCGTAGAGCGGTTCCTCGATCGCTTGCAGTTCGTCCCAGGTCACGCGTTCGTCGTGGTTGGCATCCAGCGGCAATGAAAGTGCGAGATCACGAATCGCGAGATCGAGTTCGATTTCAAGTCCAGAACCATCCGCCGGCACCACGATATCCACGTGCGACACCGACAGCGTGTGTGCCCACGCTGGAAGCGACGCCAACAACCCGACCAGCAGCAATAGACGCCACCGCTTCATGGCTGCCCACGCGTATTGTCGGCCGATGCCGTGCCTTGCGTCTGCTGCCACTCGTGCAAGCCATCCAGCGCATCAGCTTTATGGGCCGCATTGGCGGCGCGGACCAGGATGTCGACATCCTCATGGTCACGTTGCTGTTCGAAATTGCGCAACGCAAGCGCCAGCGCTTGTTCGGGCTGCTGCTTCACCAGCAGCAGGAAGTCCGCTTCGTCACGCATTTCCGGCTGGCTACCCATCGCATGGGCCAATTCGTAGCGGCGCGATTGTGAAGCCACCAGCGACTGCGCATTGCCGCGCTTTCCCGCCACCGCGGCCAGGGTGCGTTGCAATTGCGCGGTATCACTTTGTTCGCTGCCAGCCAGCACCTGTTCAACCTCGGCATCGCGGCCGACCCGACGCAAGTAGCGCGCATACGAAACGCGCGTGCGGATGTCGCCCGGGCTGGCAGCAACTCCTGCACGGTAACGCGCATCGGCATCCGCATCACCCGCACGTCCTGCGACTTCCGCGCGGGCAAGTAGCGCAAACGCACGACGCGAATCGGTTGGCTTGAACTGATCAAGCAGGCGATCCAGCAGTGCGCTCGCTTCTGCATAGCCGCCCGTGCGTAGTGCCAGCGAAGCAGCACACAGCAACCCGGTATCGGCATCGATGCCCAATGCCAAGGCGCGGCAATCGGCACGCGCCTTGTCGATGCGACCCTGCACGAGTTGCACTTCCGCACGCGACAGGCGTGCGCTCGCATTGCGCGGCTGCACATCGATCAATTGGTCAAGCAGGCGCAACGCGCCAGCAAAATCATGCCGATGCTGGGCACTGTAAGCACGCAGGCGCAACACATCAGGGTTGTCACTCTTCATTGGCTGCCGCGCCAACAGCGCGTCAGCGCGGGCGACAAGCCGGGTATCGCCCGTCATTGACGCCGCCTGCAACAGACTGCCGATCCGAGCAAATTCAGCACCCACCCCACCCTTTGGAATGGATGTCGTTAGTGGGTTGGCAGCCGGTTCAAGGCCGGCATAGCCACGTGGCAGACGTCCGACCAGGGCATTACCCTGTTCGGGTATTACGCGTGGCGGACGTTGCGCAGCAGCGGGCGTTGCAATCGCCAACAACGTAATCATGGTCATGAAGATCCACAGGCTGTGGATCTTCTTCAAATTGGAACGCAGGCACCGGCAGCAAACGTGCTGCCGGTGCTGCGAACGAAACGACATCCTTGTCTTCACTCGACTATTTCTCGGGTAACCGTCACTTACTTCACCGCTACTTTAGCTGGCGGCTGGACATCGGATTAGTTAGGCGAACCCGGCAGCGGCGTGTTGAGATACGGGAAGGTGCTGCGGAACTCGCTGGCGCTGACGATCGCTCCATCGGTGTACGGCAAGTCGTTGGACGGCGCATCCGCCTTCGGCAGCAAGGCACCCATTGCGACGCGCAGCTCAATGTCCACCACGTCATCACCCGGGCGACGGCCATTCGGGAAGCCGGCAACATCGCCGGTCAATGCGCCCAGGTTGCTCTGAGCCGCTGCAGCCTTGGGCATGATCGATGTGTTGAGTCGCATCATTTCTGCAGGTTTGACGCCAGCCGGCTTGTTCAACCCGTCGAGCCCCGTCAGGAACGCTGCCACCAAATCGGTGCGTGGATACAAGGTGGGCGCCTTTACGCCCGGGAACAATGCCTGGATCAGGATGGGCAGACTGGGATTGGTGACGTATTTGGCGAACTGCGCGTCATCTGCGGGCTGGGATGCGTTGAATTTGTCCTTGTCCGGCAAACCAATCACTATTTCGTTCACCAACGGCGCGGAGAGGCGCGACACCGCTTCCATCCTGCGCACCGTGCCAGGCGTATAAGCCGTGGTCCACGCACCGATGATCGGCTCTGCACCCTTGGTCAGGCAGGAAATCGGCAGTTCAAGCGCGATGGTGGTGACGTTCTTGTCGGAAAGCGTGTTCTTCTCGCCGTTTCTGGGACCGACCGGGTTGGTATTGATCAAGTCGAAAATCTCACCGAGGTTCACCGCGAAACCATCCTGGCGCTGGCCGACGAAGACACGTCCCTCGCCTGCGCAACCTGGAATGCCAATGCGCGAAATGGCGGCATCCGCGTACTTGGCGTATGCCGGAATCGACTTCGTGCCGATATTGTCGAACGGCTTGTCGAACGTCGGCGAGTTTTTGGCAAGGTTTCGAGCGATCAGCGTGCGAAAGGGCTCCTCACTGTTGACCACGGCTACCGTGTATTGCTCGATCACGTTGCGACTACCGTCCTGTGACGCAGTGCTGCCGAAAGGACCAATGTTGCTCAACGGGACCGGGATATTCATCCCGCCAGCGGGTACGGTCAGTCCGCGTGTCGTGTTCCTGAACCGGAAAAAGAAGCTCTTGTCCGGCAGCGCGTCGCCATTGTTGTCGATATGGATGGCATAGCTCGCTTCCGGATCCATCTGGAAGTAATTCGGACCGCCGTAGGCATCCTGCAACGGTTGGTAATTGGCGATGAAGGTCACGTAGCCTGCGCGGCCGGATTCATAACTGCGGAACATGTAGAAATCGGTGGCGTCGACCTTTGGCGTCTGGGTGATCAACGGCGCTTCGCGGTGACTGGAAGCAATGGCTGAGCCTGCACCTGCAATGACAATGCCGGCGGTGATAATCGCTGAAAAGAGGGCTGTGCGTTTCATGATCTGGGTTCCTTGGTGTGGCGCCGTGGCGGGGCCGCGGACATTCCCGAACGAACCTTGGAAACCCAGCCATCCTGTCGATACAGGCAATCAATTCCGGGTGACGCTCATGATCCGCTCACCAGTGCCTACGCAGGTTTCGCGAATCCGGATGCACGTATTTATAGATCAGCTCTAATTCACGCGAGGGTAACAAAATCAGCACGCGCACAGCTGTAGACGGGTCACGACCTGGACATCGTTCAGGCCTGTTCCAGCGCTTCCGACAATCGTTCCACCGAGATCACTTCAATGCCTTTCGGTGCCACCTTCGGCGCGTTCGCCTTCGGTACGATCGCGTGCTTGAACCCGTGCGTGGCGGCCTCACGCAGGCGTTCTTCGCCATTAGGCACCGGGCGAATTTCCCCGGACAAACCGACTTCGCCAAAGGCAATGGTCTTGTCGGCCAGCGGTCGGTCGCGCAGCGATGACAGCACCGCCAGCAACACCGGCAGATCCGCTGCGGTCTCTTGCACGCGGATGCCGCCGACCACGTTCACGAACACATCCTGGTCGCCCACCATCACGCCGCCGTGGCGATGCAGCACGGCCAACAACATCGCGAGCCGGTTGCCTTCCAGGCCCACCGCAACCCGGCGCGGATTCGACAGCGGCGAGGCATCGACCAGCGCCTGCACTTCCACCAGCAACGGACGCGTGCCCTCGCGGGTCACCATCACGCAACTGCCAGGCTGGCCCGCGCTGGCACCGGACAGGAAGATGGCCGACGGGTTCGGCACCTCGCGCAGGCCCTTGTCGCCCATCGCGAACACGCCGAGTTCATTGACCGCGCCGAAGCGATTCTTGAACGCACGCAGCACGCGGAAGCGGCTGCCGGAATCGCCCTCGAAATACAGCACCGCATCCACCATGTGTTCCAAGACGCGCGGGCCGGCGATGCCGCCCTCCTTGGTGACATGACCCACCAAAAAGACCGCAGTGCCGGTTTCCTTCGCGTAACGCACCAGCCGGGCGGCGGATTCACGCACTTGGCTCACTGAACCCGGCGCTGCGGTCAGCGATTCCGTCCAAAGGGTCTGGATCGAGTCGGCGATGATCAGCCGGGGACGCACCGCGATCGCGTGTTCGAGGATTCGCTCCACGCAGGTTTCGGCCAGCCCCTGCAGGCCATCCAGTGGCAAGCCCAAACGAACGGCGCGACCCGCGACCTGCGCCAGCGATTCTTCACCGGTCACATACAAGCCAGGCATGCGCGGCGCCATCAATGCCAATGCCTGCAGCAGTAGAGTCGATTTGCCGATGCCGGGGTCGCCGCCGACCAGCACCACCGCACCTTCAGCCAGCCCCCCGCCCAGCACGCGATCGAACTCGCCGATGCCAGTGCTCACTCGCGCCTGCTCGCCATGGCGAACGTCAGCCAGCGCCGTCACTATCGGTGCGTCAATCTTGCCGGCCCAGCCACTCCGCCGCGAAGCCGGGGATTTGGCTTGCGACGCGCTTTCCAGCGCAATCTCGGCCAGCGAATTCCAGGCGCCACAGGCTTCGCACTGGCCCTGCCATTTGGCGTGGTCAGCCCCGCATTCGCTGCAGACATAGGCGGTTCGGCGCTTGGAAGCAGCCGAATTGGAGGAGAGTTTGGCCATGCTGGAACCCGATGCGCGAGGCCGCCACTGTAACGGGCCCATGTCGCACCGGGCGAGATCCACAGGAGCAAAAGGACAAGCAACCTTGATGCCAATCATCCACCCAACGTTGGACAGGCAACCCAGATGTGTTCCATGAATCGGTTGCAACTCGCAATGACGAGGGCACGGGTCAACACACCTGGACCGCCATGCAAACCGCGTCTCCAACTGGAGCGTCCTTGCTTCGCCGAGTTGATGCGAGAACGGGATGGCACGTTACGCCGGAAAAAACACCCGCAGACGTAGCGCTCTGATCTAATTGATTTTCAATTCGAAACTTCCATCGCCGCGTTCTACCGCTATCAGCCGCAGGAACGGCGCCAGCTGAGGTTGCAGCTCGGCTGACATGCGTGCGGTGGCACGGAACGCGGAATGGCCGTCGGTCGTCCATAACCCGTTGCCCTCGAGCTGCAGCGGCCCCTGCAGCGTGCGCAGGACCGTGCGGATGGCAGCTCCTTCGGCGGTGATGCGCAATTCGTAGCCACCCAGCGGCGACACCGGCGAAAGGCCCGAGCCAGCATTGCGCCATTGCAAGGTGGCGTTGCCCCGGACACTACTGCGTCCGATGGCCAGTGCCGGAATCTGCAGGTGTATGTCGCCAGTCAAGCCCAGCACGGCCAGCTTGGGTGCGGCCTGACCGAGTGCCATGGCCGGCAAGCTGATGTCGGCATCGGCAAGCTCGATCCCCGACCAGGTCAGCGCCACCGGGAAAGGGCGTGAGCCACGCGCCATCTCGACGTCGTACGCCAGTTGCGCGCGCATCAAGCCAAGCGGCCTGAATCGCCACGTCACCGGTTGGACCAAACCCGAACGTCCGCGCTCGTCGCGGAGTTCGATCAGGCCGGCGCCCGACCACAACGTGCCGCGCGCTTCAGCCAGGCGCAACCGCCCGTCGCTGGCGTCCTGCAAATGAGCGTCAAGCAACGTCGCCGGCGCGGTCGCAGTCAGGGCAAGCGCGAAAAAACCACTCAGCCAGCCCACCAGCTTCCAGCGCGTCATCGCGGTCTTGCGCGAACCAGGGTCGCAGTGACGCTGACCTGCCCCGGCGAGCTAGCCAAGGACTCGATCCGGCAGTTATCCGTGCGGACCTGCTGCGACGTGAGCCCGGCAACCAGCTTGAGCCAATCGGCGAACGCAACGGCGCCGAACACCACAACAACCTGGTCGGGATCGGGTGCATCGATTCGCACCAGCGCCGGTGCCAGCCCCGCATCGCCGATCCTGGCTTGCACCAACGTGCGCAGATTGGTGGAGGAGGCGGTCGCGGCCGGCGCGGCAATCAGGTGGGCGTATTCAAGTGCCTGCTGGTCTAGTCGCGTCGCCTGTGCCTGGAGTGTCATGACGCTCGCGCGCAGCGGCACGCGGGCGCGCTGCGCTGACAGCATCAACGCCACATACCCGGCAACTCCCAGCACCACGGCCAGCGCCGCGATGATCAGTCGGTCACGCGGCGACCGTGACTCCCACGCCTTGCGCAGTTGCGCCCTCATGTCGCGCGCACCGTCAGGACCACGGTGGCGCTCGTCGCGCTCGTCGACGCCGACGGCAGTTCGACGCTCAGCCCGGCCTGGACCAAACTCGCTTCGACTTGCCGCAAAGCGGCCGCGTCGACGCCGGTCAGTTCAAGTGTCAGACGCCCGCTTTCGTAGGACAGCGTGCGCACGACGCCTGCCGGCAGCTGCCTGGTCGCGGCTGCGACCTGCTCGATCATCGGCAGGAAATCGCCGCTGTCGGACAGGCCGTGGGCATG
>JBDSGA010000161.1:0-5906 GCA_039919235.1 Thermomonas sp.
ATGGCCCGCAAATCACCTGCCTCGACTGAACCCTCGCCCGTCGCCGCGTTCGAAACGTCGATGAACGCGCTCGAAGACCTCGTCGCCAAGATGGAGGATGGCGAGATGTCGCTGGAGGATTCTCTAGCCGCTTACGAACGCGGCGTCGGCCTGTATCGGAGCTGCCAGCAGGCACTCGAACAGGCGGAATTGCGCGTGCGGCTTCTCAGCGATCCGGCGAATCCAGAACAGGCCAAGCCGTTCGACACCGGCGACGATGCCTGATCGCAACTTCGTGGCGTGGCGCACGCGCGTCGAAGCTGCGCTCGACCACGCACTGCCTTCGCCCGACAACGCGCCACAGCGACTCCATGCGGCCATGCGCCACGCGGTGCTCAATGGCGGCAAGCGCATGCGACCCATGCTGGTATTCGCCACCGGCACCGCAATCGGAGCCAGTGAACGGGATTTGGATGCCGCTGCGGTGGCAGTCGAGCTGATCCATTGCTACTCGCTGGTACACGACGACCTGCCGGCGATGGACGACGACCGTCTGCGCCGCGGGCAACCGACCGTACACGTCTCATTCGACGAAGCCACTGCGATCCTGGCCGGTGATGCGCTGCAATCGCTTGCCTTCGAGGTGCTCGCCGCGGCGCCACTGGATGCCCGGCGACAGGTAGCGATGCTTGCAGCACTCGCGCGCGCAACGGGCGTCGCCGGGATGTGTGGCGGACAGGCACTGGATATCGATGCAACGAGCGCCACCATTTCACTTGCCGCCCTTGAACACCTGCATTCGCTGAAAACCGGCGCGCTGTTGCGTGCATCGGTGCGATTGGGCGCGCTGGCCGCAGGCGTAGATGCAGCGACCCTCACTACGCTGGATCGCTACGCCAATGCCTTAGGCCTGGCCTTCCAGATTCGCGATGACCTGCTGGATGTCGAAGGCGACAGCGCCAGCCTTGGCAAGACCGCCGGCAAGGATGCCGCGCAGGACAAGGCGACGTTCCCCGCGTTGATCGGCATCGAGGCCAGCCGCGCACGGCTTGGGCAATTAACGGCCGTCATGGACGATGCCCTTGCCAGCCTCGACGTCGACACGAGTGCCTTGGCCGCGCTCGGGCGCCTGGCGATCAATCGCACGCGCTGACCCGGCAAGCAGCCGAGACTTGCGGTAGTTTGAGCATGGGCGAGGATGCATTCGAACGAGGCGTGATGGGGCATGCTGGGCAAATTCGCTGAATTCCTGATCACCCGGATCGAAGCCTTGATGGCGACGCTGGCGGTCGTCTTCATGGACGCTTGGACGGTGGTGGAACAGTCGTGGCGTCGGCCGCTGTCGCATCTGATGGTCCGCGCAAAATTCATCGTGTATCCGCTGATCGCCATCATTGCAATCGGTTGGCTGACGTGGGACTGGACCCATGACCGCTCGCTCAACGCGGCTGAAGATGCAATTTTCGACACCGTCATCCAGTGGCGACCGGTCGAACCGAAGCCATCCGGGCGCACTGCGGTCGTGGAAATCGATGATTGCTCGATCGAGTATTACCGCAGTCTCGGCGAAGGAGGGTGGCCATGGAGCCGACAACGCCACGCCGACTTGCTCGATGCGCTGGATCGCGCTGGCGTGCGTGCGGTGGGTTACGACGTGTTGTTCGTCGATGCCGCGCAGCAAGACCCGGACGGGGACGCCGCGCTCGAAGCGATGGCGGACGCGGGCAACGGCCGCTTCCTGTTCGGCGCTTCGCGGCTGCATTCGAGTCTAGACATGCAAGAGGGCGCGACTGCAGTCGCGGATGCGCCCGGAGCATTCGCGCTCACGCCCAACCCAGCCAGGCCCGGCCTGCGCATCGCCTTGTTGCTGCCCACGGGCATGGCGATGGCGCGCCATAGCGCCCTGCTCGACGTCGACCGAAGTGCCGATGGCGTGTTCCGGGACATCCACTTGCGCAAGACATTCGGCGACTGGGCATTGCCATCGCTGTCGCTGCGGCTGGCGGCAGTCGCGAGTGGCAAGCCCGCATCGTCATTCGCGGAATCCGTGCGGGTCAATTGGCGCACCAGGACGCGCCTGCCCAACATCAGCGCCGCCGACCTGATCGAAGGCAAGCGCATCTGCCGCGATGCAAGCGATCCGATGCCCGACTTGAAAGGCGCCGTAGTGCTGGTGGGTTACAACGCCTCCGGCCTGAACGATGCCAAGCCAACGCCGGTCGACCCGATGATGCCGGGCGTCGAGATCCATGCCGAAGCGGTCGAGGCGCTGCTCAATGACAGCGCGATCTGGATGCCGCCGCCTTCGGTCAAATATCTGTTGGCGGGATTCATGGTGCTACTGACCACCTTCGCGTTCTGGCGTGGCGAGCCGCACGAGGACGTTGATGGCGTGTTCGTTGCCACCAATGCCGTGCTGTTGCTGTTGGCGGTGATTGGGCTGACGTTCTTCGGTGCCTTCCTCGACATCTTCGCCAGCGTGGGCTTTATCAGCCTGTGCTTCGGCGTGTGCCGGATGTATGCCTCCGTGCAACGCGGGCGCGCGATCGGCAACAACGACTATCGCGACGAATACGATGCCGGCAAGTATCCGTGGCTGCTGATGGCGCGCCTGCGCTATGTGCCTGACCCCGCACTCGCCGGCCACGCCGCAACCAAGCGCAAGCGCGAGTATCGGCGGCGCTTGCGGCGTTTCCTGTATTCAGGCAGCGATGCGGTGATGATCGAGGGTATCGTGGAGCGCAAGAGCTGGCTGCACGAAATCCTGGATGATCTGATGATGCTGGTCTGGACGGGCACCGATGAAGCGGATGCACGCGCCAATGCAATGCGCGAACTCGACTTGTTGCACCAGCGCTTGAACGAGCACGCCCTGCGCATCGATGACCAAGGCATGGTGCGGGTGGCAATCGCCGTCGCGATGATCGACGACCAGGTCGACGAGGACACTCGCGGCGAGCGAATGCGGCTGCGCGAGCTGCTCGGCCAGGACTTGAATGCCAACCTCGAATGGCCGCTTTCCGCGGCTAATACGTATCTCAACTCAGAACACCAACCGAACACCGAGACCTGAAATGCGCACACTTCAAATATCATCCGTACTCCTCGCAATCCTGCTACTTGCCGCTGGCAATGCCACGGCCAGCGGCAAGAATCCCAAGCCTGCAGTGCGGACCTCCAAGCCTGTTGCAACGGCCACCAAACCGGCTCTGGCAAGCAGTAAGCCAGCTGAAACCGTTGCCCAATCGGCTGTCGTCCGCAAACCCACCATTGATGTACGTGGCGCTGCGGACATGGCCAGCCCATCGATCGCCACGCTAAAGCGCGATACCGCGATCATGGTGACCGGCCAGCAAGGCTTGTGGCTGCGAGTGACGCTGGTGGATGGCAAGTCAGGCTTCGTCCGCATCAACGACGTCCGCATGGCCTACGCCAGCAAGGAGACCGGCGGCAACATGAAGGCGCTCTTCGCTGGCAAGGCAGGCAAGGGCCGGGTCAGTGAAACCGCGGGCGTGCGTGGGTTGGATGAGAGTGATTTGAAGGCGGCGACGTTTGATGCGGTGCAACTCGCGAAGATGGAGTCCTATCGGGTCACTGCGGACGCCGCTGCAAAGGTCGCGAACAGCAACGGCTGGAGCCGCACTACAGTTGCTTATGTAACCGAATTCAAGCCTAAGCAAACCGATGGCAAGGCTCAGTCGACGCAAGGCGAAAAGCGCGGCATGTTTGGTGCCGCGCGCGGGCTGTTGTCTTCACTGGGCAGCAATGTCGGCGGTGTGCTCGGTGCAGCCAGCAAGGTGATCCCCAAATCAGAACAGGAAATCACCGATGAAGAGCGCGCTCTTGGCCCCGAAATAGCGGGGCGGATCCTGGGCGCAGCGCCGTTGTGGAAGGACGATGCCGCACAGCAGCGCATCAACCTGATTGGCCGCTGGGAAGCCTCGCAGACCAGCCGTCCCGATTTGCCTTGGGCATTCGGCATCATCGACAGCAGCGAGATCAATGCGTTTGCCGCGCCAGGTGGCTACATCCTGGTGACGCGCGGGCTTTATCAGATGCTCAGCGACGACGCCGAAGTCGCCGCCGTGCTGGGCCACGAGATCAGCCACGTTGTCCAGCGCGACCACTATGAAGTCATTCACAAGCAGGAAATGCAAAGCGCAGGTACGGAGCTTGCGATGAGCCAGGTGGGTGGCGGCGGAAATCTCGCCACCAGCATGGCCAAGGACTATGTTGCCAAGCACGGCGCGATGGTGATGATGACCAGCCTGGATCGTGGTGCCGAATATCGGTCGGATGAAGCGTCCGCGTTTTACCTCGCACGTGCCGGCTTCAACCCGCTGGCGTTATACGCGGTGCTGCAAAAGATGACCGCGCTGGGGGCGCAGTCGGCGCAACTTGCGCAGTTGTATAAAACGCACCCGCCGCTCGACGAGCGGATGGATCGCATTGACCGCAGCGGTTACAAGGGCGTGGAGCAGTACACCAGTCGCAAGTAAGCAATGGCGTCAGCGCCGCCAGCAAGTCCCGGCGCAGTCGAACGGCACAAGGCAGGCCGCCAAAAAAACGGCCCACACCGTCGTTGGTGCGGGCCGTGTGTTGACAGTCAATGGAGCTGGATCAGCTCAACTGATCAGCCGAAGGGTTAGCGGATAGCGGTAGTGTTCGCCATTCCAGGCCTTGATCGCTGCGACCACGCTGCAGACCAGCCACATCACTGCGATTCCGGCTGCAATCGCCATTAGCAACAAGCCTGCGGGAGCAGTCACGATCAAGCCTATCCCCAACGTCAGCACCGTAGCGCCTGCCAGCCCGATCCCCAGCGCCACGGCCGCAACCGAATAGAGCAGCATGCTGAGATTGAAGTTGATCGCCTCGCGCGCGTGTTCAGTCGCGAATGGCGAATCGTCGCGCTTGATCAAGTAAACGATGCCAGCACCCACGATGCCGGCAACCCCGGCCATCCATGCCGTCATCAACGCAAGCAGCAATGCCAGCAGATGTGCTGATGCTGCCCATTGGCGGTCGCTTGCGCTCGGGGTAACCGCCTGGGTCTGGATCTCGGTCGTGCCTAATGTGTGGGCTTCCATCGTCGGCTCCTGCCGGAAACACTCCGGTCAGTCATGATAATGGGGGTATTCATGGACACCACAAGCCAATCGATGGCCCTTTCGACAAAGCCCGCCGACGTGCGACCAAACGCCCGCCAGCGGCGATGAAAACTTACTTGATCAGGCGAATTGCGAAGGGATAGCGGTACGCCACGCCTTCGTTGGCCTTCATGCCAGCGATGATGCAGAAGATCACGTTGATCACCCACACGATAGGCGCGAGCAAGCCACCGATCAGGATCACGACCAGCACGGTGCAGATCACATACGCGATCGCGATCGTAATCTGGAAATTCAAGGCTTCCTTGGCCTGATCATTCAACCAGCCCTTGTCGGCCTTGTCCTTGTTGGTCAGCCAGATGATCAGCGGCACGATGAAGCTGAGGATGATGCCGGACAGGTGGGTCAGCAAGGCGAGCGTCTTGTCTTCCTGCGACGCTGCGCCCGAGGGCGGCATCGGTGTAGCGGTTGCTTCGTTGATATCCATCTGATTTCCCCGGGATGACGGCACATAGCCGTAGCTATCCTGTCAAACGCCGCATCTGGTCGCAACCGGCCAATGCTCCGGCGCCACTGTCAACTAGTCAGCATCAAGTCACGCATCGGCGAAACCGGCCCACTGCCAGAGAACACACTACGCACCAGCGCCGCATCGGCGATGCCAAGGTGTTCGCGGCGCACACCGGCGAACGCAGTATCACCAAGCGATCAACCCGTTCCGGCGACCGTCATCTCGCCCACCAGGATCGAACCGGTGCGGATGTGTGAACGGGGATCCACGTCGCTGCCCACGGCTTCGATCGCCGCGAACATCTG
>JBDSGA010000162.1:0-4907 GCA_039919235.1 Thermomonas sp.
ATACGCCTCCCGCGCGCTATGGGCCCTCGGCGCATGGGGGCGGGTGGACGAAGCGCGCGAATGGCTGGCCCGCATCCCCGCCATTGTGCAGTCGCGCGATACCCATTCGCGATTGTCCGCGGCAGCAATATTGGCCTTCGGCGAGCGCAATGCCGAAGGACTTCGCATGGCCCAGGATGCATTGTCTGACCCGTCCACCCCGCCGGAAATGGTGCTGGTGGCCTTGCGGGTTGCAACCAGCGCGGCCGGGTTCGCAGACCAGCCTGGGCTGATGCATGCCTTGCTGGTGAATTGGCCGCCGGTGCCGGTGGAGCAGGTAGGTCCGCTGTACCGGTTCAATCAGTTGAATGTCATGAGCTATGTCGCCCTGCATGCGGGCGACACTGATCGGCTCCGAGCATTGGCAGCGGAAGCCCAAAGCCATGGCGCGGATCGCTCGCTGCTGCTGGCGCAGGCGCTCAGCCGGATGTTGGTCGGTCTGGGCCATCTCTGGGATGGCAACCCAGGTCGGGCCGTGGAGGTGTTGCATGGCCCCTTGTTGGCAGCGGAACGCGAGCACGGCCGCCGCAGCATGATTGCCTGCCTGCTTGCCTCGATACTCGCGCAGGCATTCGTGCAACTCGACCAGCACGATGCCGCGCGGCTGCTGCTGGCGAACAGGCTCGACGTTATTGAACGTACGGGTTTTCCCGACAATGTGCTGGCGGCCTATGACGCGTTGATTCATGCCGCGCTGGCCCGGGGCGATGAAGTGTCCGCAATGGCGGCACTCAAGGGCCTGGATGCCTTGGCGCAACGGCGCCAGCTGCCGAGACTGCAATTGCATACATTGGCGGAGCGGATTCGGTTGCTGGCCCTGAAGGGATGCAATGAGACCGTGGCCGGCTTGTTGCCCGGGCTGGATGCACTGGTGGATGAGTTCGAGCCTGAGGTGGGGCGTCCCTTCCATGATCAGGCGCGGCTCGTCGCTGCAACGACCCGCGCACATGCCGCGCTCGCCAGTGGCCATCTGGCCGAGGCCGATCGTCAACTGGACACCGCAGCGGTGCTGGCAGAAACCACCCGTCGCGGTCGCGATGCATGCATGGTCAAGGTGCTGCGAGCCGTCGTCGCGCGCAAGCGCGGTGAGTCCGGGGCGCAAGCCTTGTTGCTTGAAACGATCAACCTCGCGGCATTGTCCGGCAACGTCCGCTTACTGGCGGATACTCACCCGCTGGCGCTGGAAATGGCGCGGGAACTTGAAGGTGGCGTGGTGCTGTCGCATGCATCCGCATCGATGGATGCACCGGATCGCAAGGCGCACGTGTCCGAGTCCGGCCTGCTGACGCCGAAGGAAGAGGAAATCCTCGGCCTGCTTGAGCGGGGAATGTCCAACAAACGCATCGCGCTGACCCTTGGCATCGGCGCCGAGACCGTGAAGTGGCACCTGAAGAACCTGTTCTCGAAGCTGTCCGCAGGCTCGCGCGAACACGCCGTGGAACGCGCCCGCCTGCTGGGATTAGTGGCCTAGCAAGGCGCAGTAGTGTTGCCGAGGGCATCCATTCGCTTGGGGTTGGAGGCCTTTCAACCGACAATGCCGGCCTGATGAATGCCTCGCCCCTGATTCCCTCCGAGCAACTGCGCCTGTCCGTCGCCCCGATGATGGATTGGACGGACTCGCATTGCCGCGTGTTCCATCGCCTGCTTGCTCCGCATGCCCGGCTCTACACCGAGATGGTGCATGCCAATGCGGTAATCCACGGCGACCGTACGCGCTTGTTGGCGATGGATACCACTGAGCATCCCGTTGCCCTGCAACTTGGCGGCAGTGATCCGGCGTTGCTGGCGAAAGCCGCGCGAATCGGTGCCGAAGTCGGTTTCGACGAGATCAACCTCAACTGCGGTTGCCCGTCCGACCGGGTGCAGGCGGGCCGCTTCGGCGCTTGCCTGATGCGTGAACCGGCGCTGGTGGCCGAAGGCGTCGCGGCAATGATCGAAGCTTGCGCTCCACTGGACCGGCATGTGCCGGTAACCGTGAAGTGCCGGCTGGGCGTCGATGACGACCACGACTGGGAACATTTCCTCGCCTTCATCGACACCATTGCCGATGCGGGTTGCGGGCTGTTCGTGGTCCACGCACGCAATGCGTGGCTCAAAGGCCTCAGCCCAAAGGAAAACCGCGAGGTGCCGCCGCTGCGTTACGACTGGGCCTACCAGCTCAAGCGCGAACGGCCAGCGCTGCAGATCATCGTCAACGGCGGGATTGGCGATGCTGCTGAGGCGGGCGCGCATCTGGCACATGTGGATGGCGCGATGCTGGGTCGCGCCGCGTACCACGACCCGTACCTATTGCACCGGCTTGATGTCGACTGGTTCGGCGGGGAGTTGCGTTCGCGCGCTGAACTGCTGCGCACCATGCAGCCCTATGTCGAGGCGCAACTTGCGCAGGGCACGTTCCTCAAGCACATCGTCCGCCATGTGCTGGGCCTGTTTGCCAGCCAGCCCGGTGGCCGTGCGTTTCGCCAGGTCCTCAGCGAAGGCGCGCACAAACCCGGTGCGGATTGGTCCTTGGTCGAGCGCGCGCTTTCAATGACCCATTCCATGGAGCATGCCGCTTGATCACCCGAGATACCGACGCCTTCCTCGCCTTTGCCCGCGGTGTGCAACCCGACTTTGGACCTGCGACCGCCCGCGCCGCGTTCCTGGTGGCGCCAGACGGCTTTCGCCTGGCCGAACAATCCGCGCAGGACAACGCCTACATGGCAGATGCGGGTGCGTTCGACGCGGCCCGCGCGTCGGCGCAGCACCGCGACCTGCATCGCGCGTTTTCCACCGTGCTGCCGACGATCTGCTTTGCCGGCGATCCGGCTACGCCCGATGCGCTGTTCCCGAACAACGTGTTCGGAACGGCCTGCGGACGCTACGTGGTCGGCCGCATGCGCCATGAGGTGCGCCAGCACGAAGCCACCCGCGTCGATATCCGAGCCTATTTCAGGGATGTGCTGGGCTACCACGAAATCGATCTTTCGATGCAGCCGCATCCGTGTGAGTTGACCGGCGCGCTGGTGATCGACCGCGCGCGCGGCTTGGGATTCTGCGGCTTGTCGGAACGCTGCGACGAAGCCGGCGCGCGCCTGATGCATGACGCCTTCGGCCTGCGCGCAACCTTGATGTTCGACCTGTCCGCTGGCGAGTACCACACCAATGTGGTGCTGGCGGTACTGGCCGGGCGTGCAGCCGTGATTTGCCCCGCCGGTTTCGCCGAGCCTGCCGCTGCTGACGTGATCGCGGCGCTGTATGCGCCGCACGCACTCATGTGTGCGCCAGGGGAACATGCGGCCTTCGTCGGCAATTGCATCACGCTTGGCCAGGACAAGGTGTGGATGAGCGCGGCGGCAGGTCGCGCACTGTCGTCCGGCCATCGTCAGCAACTGGCCGATGCGGGCTTCGAGGTGGCGGCCGTGGCATTGGACGCGATCGAGGCGGGTGGTGGGTCGTTGCGCTGTTGTGTCGGCGAAGTGTTCTGACCGCGCGTTCACATTCGCGATCAAACTGAATAGCGAGGTACCCTGTTCAGGAAACTTCAGGGCCGATTCACCGGCCAAGTCCAGAATTGTCGCATTGCATCGAAGTACTGATCAAAGAAAGACGCCAGTCACTCAGGAAATCCGCCATGCCCCGCTGTCGCTTGCTTTCATTGAAACTACTGACCGTCGCCATCTTGGCGATGTTGCCGGTGCTTTCGGCGTTTGCAGGCCCACAGTCGAAGCGACCTCCTCGCGAACGCGACAACAACGGCAACGTGCAATCCCAGGATGATGGTCAAAGTGGCCAGCAATCCCGGGATCGCAGCCTGTCCGATGCCGTGCGCCGGGTCGAGCGTGATACCCGCGGCGAAGTCCTGTCTGCCGAGCGTGTCCAATACGACGGCCGCGACATGCATCGAGTCAAGGTGGTTGACGATCAGGGACGCGTGCGCATTTTCATGCAGGACCCCAACCCGCGTCATGATAATTCAGGCCCCAATCGCAGTAGCGGTGGTCGCGGCGATGGTGGTTCTTCGGCGCAAGGCAGCACGCCTACACGCCACGACGACGACTGATATCGGCATCCTGAGCCTGAACGTTCGGACGATTCGTCCTTCCCTCCATCTGTAAGGAGTTCCCATGCGTATCCTGCTCGTCGAAGACGAAGCCCCTTTGCGCGAGACCTTGGCCGCACGCCTGAAGCGTGAAGGCTATGCGGTGGATGCGGCACAAGACGGAGAGGAAGGCCTGTACATGGGGCGCGAAGTCCCGTTCGACGTGGGCATCATTGATCTCGGCCTGCCGAAGATGTCCGGCATGGAACTGATCAAGGCATTGCGCGATGAAGGGAAGAAATTCCCGGTGCTGATCCTGACCGCGCGTTCCAGCTGGCAGGACAAGGTCGATGGGCTCAAACAGGGCGCCGACGATTACCTGGTGAAGCCGTTCCATGTCGAAGAACTGCTGGCACGTGTCAATGCGCTGGTGCGCCGCGCGGCGGGTTGGAGCAAGCCGACCCTGGAATGCGGACCGGTGATGCTGGACTTGGCTGCGCAGACCGTGAGTGTCAATGGTGCCAATGTGGACCTGACCAGCTACGAATACAAAGTGCTGGAATATTTGATGATGCATGCGGGCGAATTGGTCTCGAAGGCGGATCTCACCGAGCACATCTACCAACAGGATTTCGACCGTGACTCCAACGTGTTGGAAGTGTTCATCGGTCGCTTGCGCAAGAAACTCGACCCGGAAGGTGGGTTGAAGCCAATCGAAACCGTGCGTGGTCGTGGTTACAGGTTTGCGATCCCGCGCAGCGGCGAGTAAGCGCATTCCAGTGACGGCGGATGACGCCCGTGGACACGCCTGAAATCTACCCCAGCGGCGATGCCACCCGGCGTCGCC
>JBDSGA010000163.1:0-5039 GCA_039919235.1 Thermomonas sp.
AGACGTGCGCGCGGTGATCGAGGAAGAACTCGGGGCGAAAGTCACGACACTGTTTTCCGAATTCGATGATGACCCGATTGGCAGTGCATCGCTTGCGCAGGTGCATCGTGCGCGGCTGCGTGACGGAAGGCCGGTCGCGGTCAAGGTGCAGCGACCGGGCATCGTGGACGGCATCCGGGTGGACCTGGATGCGCTTGCCTCGCTTGCTGCCGGCGCCGATCGCTGGACCGACATCGGACGGCGCACGCGCTTTGGCGATTGGGCCCACGAGTTTCGCAAGAGCTTGCTGGCGGAACTCGACTATCGGGTGGAAGCGGAAAACCTTGAACGCTTCAACGAGCGGTTCGCGCCGTATCCGGAGCTGTTCGTGCCCCTGCCGGTGTGGGATTACACGACCGGCAAGGTGCTCACCATGGAGCTGGTGGATGGGGTCAAGGCAACCGACCTGAGTGGTCTGCGGCGTACCGAGTCCGACTTCGGCGCGCTGGCAAGCGCCGTCATGCGGGGTTACCTGGACCAGGTGTTCGTGCACGGAGAAATCCATGCTGATCCGCACCCCGGTAATTTGCTGGTCACCAATGACGGCCGGATCGCGTTGCTGGATTTGGGCATGGTCGCGCATGTGCCGCCACGGCAACGCGAGCGCCTGTTGAAACTGTTGTTCGCGGCAGTAGACGGACGTGGCGAGGAAGTCGCCGCCGAGGGCATCGCGATGAGCACCCGGTTGGAGGATTTCGACGAGGAGCGCTACACCTGCGAGGTCGGCCAGATGGTGGCACGGTACGCCTCGTCCATGCGTGGCCGCAGCCAATCCGAGGGCAGGTTGGTGCTGGACATCACCTTGCTGGGAAGCGCTTGCGGCCTGCGCACGCCGCCGGAACTCAGCTTGCTTGGCAAGACCTTGCTCAACCTGGAAGCCGTGAGCAACGCGCTGGATCCCGACCTGGACGTCAAACAGGTAGTGGAGGATCACCTCGAACAGATCATGAGCCAGCGGATGAAGAAATCCTTCTCGCTCGCGAAGATGGCCAGCGATGCAATCGAGTTGCAGGCACTGCTGCGCGACAGTCCGCGCAAGCTCTCGGACATCCTCGGCTTGCTGGCCGAGAACAAGATGCAGGTGCGCATGACCGGCCTGGATGAGTCCTACCTGATCGAGAACCTGCAGAAGATCGCCAACCGGATCAGCACGGGCATCATCGTCGCATCGCTGATCCTGGCCTCGGCAATGATGATGCGAATGGAAGGCGGCCCGCGTCTGTTCGGCTACCCGGCGTTGTCGGCCTCGCTGTTCATCGTGGCGGCGGTTCTGGGACTCAGCATCGTCATCAGTGCGCTGCTGCGCGACCGCAAAGCCAAGCCGCAAGAGACGCGCGGGCCACGTTGAGGCTGCATCATGTCGACTGACAACGCGTTGCTTTATCCAGATATTGACGTGGCAATCTCACGACGCGGGGTAGGGTATCCCGCAGCGCAGGTGACCAATGAGTGCCTGCGCACCTTCCCCGCAACAGGAGTACCTGCATGAGTCACCATCTGACCCAAGCCATCCGCGATTGCATTGCTGCCTGCAACGATTGCGCCACCGAGTGTGGCAGTTGCTTCAGCCACATGGCCGGCAAGGAAAGCTCGAATGCTTGCCCGGCTTGTTGTATCGATTGCGCGGCGCTATGCCGATTGTGTGCGGATGCGATGGCCCGCAACAGCCCATTCGCGAAAGACATTTGCGCGTTATGCGCGAAGGTCTGCGACTGGTGCGCAGAACAATGCAGCGCGCATGACATGGAACATTGCCAGCGCTGCGCCGAGGCTTGCCGTCGTTGTGCAGAGGTGTGTCGCGCCATGGCGTAAACCACATCATGGGGCTGCGCGCACGTTAGGTGCGCCAGCCCCATGTGCGAGACGCCATGCCGCATGGATGTCTGCGAAGGCACCCCTCTTTGATCAACCCTTGGATTTGAACGCCTTCATCTGCTTGAGTACGTCAGTCATGTCCGCCTCGACCTTGCGCAGTTCGGAGAACATCTCGCCTTCTTCTTCCTCGACGTGGTGCTTCACGTATTCCGCCATCACATGCACCAGTGCGTCGAAATGCGGATCGTCGCCGGGGCTGGTGCGGATGCGCTCGATCAGGCCCTTCAGCGTGGCGTGTTCCACGTCCGAATGATCCATGATGGCTTCGGCATCCTTGTCCAGCGCCTTCCGCGCGGCGGGATAGAAAGTGGTCTCTTCCAGCTCGGCATGGTCGCTCAGCGCCTTGCAGATCTTGTCCGCCAGCGCCTTGCGCTTGCTGGCCGGAGCTTCCAGATCCATCAGTTTCTTGTAGTCGCCGAACATGCCGTCGACTTCGTCATGCTGGGTGCTGAGTAACGTGATTGCACTTTCCAGTGCCGGCTGTTCCTTCCTGGCCATCGTCACCATCTCCGTGTTGGGCGAGGCGAAAATATGCGGATGAGAACGTGAAATCCATGTCATCGATTCATGGCCAAGCACCCAATCAGTTCGTCGGGGTGACCGCGCATCGGAGCAGCGCAGAAGCGGGGATTGCCGGGTTTACGGGGCGGCGCCAATCACCAATTCGACGGGCCCGCTGGCAGGCAGCTTCACCCGTATCGGCTTCGATTCGATGTCACCTTCCTGGCGTTCGGCAGTGCCGCCGTTGGACATGCGCGCGACCAGTTCGATGTCCTGCATTTGTGACAGCTTCATGGTTGGCATCGGGCTGTCGCTGTCGTCGAGGCTGGCGGTGAACGGCAGTTCGGAGACGGCGTGTTTTTCTGCGGCGACCGGCATTGGCGGACCACCCACGGCGCGCGCAATCACGAACACCACCGCATCGCCACGCAAGCGCACGCGTGAGGCGAAATCCGGATCCAGCGACACGTGCACGCTCAATGCATTGGCCGAGGTGGGCACCGCTGCGACGAGCAGCGCGGGTAATCCGGCGGCCGCGCGGGCGTTGTCGATTTCCTTGCGCAGGCTCGCCGACGTGGCGGCATCCACTTGGGTCAACAACGGCTCCCATGTCTTCGCGGCAGTGGCGTTGTCGCCGCTCTGGCGCTGGGAAATGCCAAGGAACCAACGCGCACGCTGCTGCGTGGGGTCGGCTTTCAGTGCGCGTTGCAGCAAGGTAACAGCCTGCGCATCAAACAAGCGCTTGTCATCCACCAGCGCGCGTGCCTGTGCAGCTTCGGTGAGGATGGCGGCATCGGCAGGCGCCAGCTCGGCCGCCTTGGCGTAGGCATCGCGCGCCTTGATCAGTTGTTGTTCGCGCTGGTAACCCTGTGCCAGCAGGCGCCAACCTTCGGCCTGGTTGGGGTTGCGCTGCATTTCAGTTTCAAGCTGGGCAATAGCATCGCCCAGGGTTTCCGGAGCCTTGATGGCGGCGGGATCCAGCGCCTGCGGGGTGCCAACCAATTGGTACAGCAACAATGTGGAGGTCGCGACGACCACGCCCACGCCAATCGCCACCGCGCGTGCGTCGCGCCACAGCGGACGCAGCAACACCGCGAGCACGGCGAGCAGCAACAGCACGGCGAGAATGATGAAAGCGGTCATCACCACTCCTGTTTATCGTCCGCCGGCAGCGTGCCCGGCGTACGTTTGCGAATGATGACCGTGACCACGCCGGCGCCGATCAGCAGCAGTGCCAGCGGACCGAGCCAGAGCAGCCACGTATCGGGTTCGACGCGAGGTTTGTACAACACGAATTCGCCGTAGCGCGCGACCAGGAAATCCTTGATCTGCGCATCGGTCTGGCCCTTGTGCATCAAGTCGAGGACCTCATGACGCAAGCTGAGCGCAATCAGCGCATTGGAGTCGGCCAGCGACTGGTTCTGGCACATCACGCAACGCAGTTCCGACGACAGCGCATGGAAGCGGGCTTCCTCGGCGCTATTCTGGAATTGCAGTGGTGCGCTGTCGCTGTTGACCTGTGCGAAGGCGGGCAGGCAGGCCAGCCACAGCAGGCATGCGAACAGGCGAGCGGGCAAAACGGGCATCAACGTACTTTCTCGATGCGCTGCAAGACCGGCATCAATTCACCAGCGACGATCGCATCGGTCAGCGGACCGACATGCTTCCAGCGAATGATGCCCTTCGCATCGACCAGGAAGGTTTCCGGCGCGCCGTAAATGCCCCAATCGATCGCCGCGCGGCCATCGACATCGGCGATGACCAGCCAATATGGATTGTTGAATTGCTCCAGCCAGCGCAGCGCATCGGCGCGCTCGTCTTTCCAGTTGTAGCCAATCACGCGCACGCGGCGGGTCTCCGCAAAACGCGTAATCACCGGATGCTCCAGGCGGCATTCCACGCACCAACTACCCCAGACATTCAGCAGGAACGGTTGACCCTTGAGTTCAGCCAGGGTCACCGTGCGGGTGGGTTCGTGCAGCACCGGCAATGCGAACGCAGGCGCCGGCTTGTTGATCAGGGGCGAGGGCAGTGCGTCGCGGTCCGGCTTGCGGCTCATCCACACGCCAGAGGCGAGCAGCAGCGCCAGCACGAAGAAGGCGGCCAGCGGCAACCAACGGGTCGACTTCATGCAAGGTCCTTTTGTGGCGATGCGCGGAAGCGGCGGTCGGTCGCAGTCACGAAACCACCCAAGGCCATCAGCAGCGCGCCAATCCAGATCCAACGCACGAACGGCTTGGTGTGCACGCGTACGGCCCATGCGCCATCGCCGAGGGATTCGCCAAGTGCCACGTAAGAGTCCCCGGTGACGGTGACCGCGATGCCGGCTTCGGTCATCACCTGGCCACCGGCGATGTAGCGGCGCTTTTCGGGATTCAGCAGCACCCAGGGCTTGCCGTCGCGCAGGACCTGCACGTGGCCACGCTCCGAGGTGTAGTTCGGGCCTTGCAATTCGTCCACGCCATCGAAGCGGAAACTTTTCTGGCCAAGGGTCACCGACTGGCCGGGCTTGAGCGCCAGCTCGCGTTGTTCGCTGAGTCCTTCCACCAGCAGCGCGCCGATCAGGAACACGGCGACCCCGGTGTGCGCCAGCACCATGCCGAGCATCTCGCGGGTGAGTCGCG
>JBDSGA010000164.1:0-14725 GCA_039919235.1 Thermomonas sp.
CGCGAAGGCAAGCTGGATGCGGCGCTGTTGGCATTGCCGGTTCACGACGAGCAATTGCACACCGAATTCCTGTTCGAAGAACCGTTCGTGCTGGCTGCGCCAGCGCAGCATCCGTTGGCTTCACAAAAATCCCTGTCGATGGATGACCTGAACGATCAAACTCTGCTGCTGCTGGAAGACGGGCATTGCCTGCGTGACCAAGCTTTGGATGTGTGCCGCTTATCCGGGGCCAACGAAAAAGGCGGCTTCCGCGCCACCAGCCTTGAAACGCTGCGGCAGATGGTGGCGGCGGGCATCGGCGTGACCCTGCTGCCGGCACTCTCCGTGCACGAGCCTGTCGTGCAGCCGGCGAATATCCGCTTGGTGAACTTCCGCGATCCGGTTCCCAGCCGGCAAATCGCGCTGGCCTGGCGCCGCAGCTCTGCCTTGGATGGATTCCTGCATGCGTTCGCCGAGGCCTTGGGGGCGCTGGCACGCGCAAAATTACCAACTGCTTGACGCGTGCGTGGCGATGGCTTGCCACATCCGGTGGGTTCACTGCGGCATGCGCGAGTTCATCCCAGCGATGCTTCCAGATTGAGCCTGGTGACATCACCCGCTACATAACTCGATGACTCGCTTAGTCGAAGACAGCAGGTGCCACGCACACCCGATTGCGGCCTTCGTTCTTGGCTACATACAGCGCCTTGTCCGCCCTTTCCAGCAGTTCGGCTGGCATGCGATCGGTGTCCCGCCGCGCCGCCATGCCGATGCTCACCGTCAACGCGACGACCTCACCTTGCCAATACAGCTGACTGCCCTCCACGACCTTGCGCAAGCGCTCGGCGATGATGCGTGCCGCAGCGGCATCGCGACCAGGTAGCAGCACCAGGAATTCGTCTCCGCCATAGCGACCCATCGCATCGGTTGGCCGGAGTTCGCCGCGCAGGCTGGCCGCGATGCTGCGGATGCACAGGTCTCCGCCGGCATGTCCAAGCTTGTCGTTGATGCTCTTGAAGCAATCGATATCGATGAAGAGTACTGCCAGTGCGGCATCCTGCATGCCATGTGCTTTGAATTCGCGGACCAGCGCCTGGTCCAGTGAGCGACGGTTTTGGCTGCCGGTCAGCGCATCGTGTTCAGCAGTGCGTCGCAGCTGGAGGGCGGCATACGCCTCGTCCGCTTGCATTACCGTCAATCGGGCGACGTCTGCCAAGGCCGCAAGGATGTCTGGCTCGAAGCTTTGCTTATCGCCATGCGGCAGCACCAATGCCGCCCACGCTGGAAACGCCAGCTGCAGCGGGATCACCGCGAGCATTGGCTTAGTTGCAGTGTCCTCCGGACGCGTGCCGCCAAGCCGCACATTGACGGGTTCGCGCTCAAGCGCTTGCGCACGCAACAACCCGCGCGCCACCACCAAGTACTGTGCAAGGCCGGCAGGCTGTCCCTCGGGCTGCACCACCAACAACTCATGGCCCAAGTAGCCACTCGCCATCACCACGGCAGCACTTGCACCGGTCATCTCACGCGCATGTGCACCCAGGAGGCGAAACGCAACGGTTGCGAGTTCATCCTCGGCAACCCCGCGCAACCGGTCCTGCAGGGACTGCGCGAACCCTGCGCGGGTTTGCTCTTGCCGCAAGCGGGTATCGCTCTGCAATCGCGCACTGGTCTCATCGGCAAGGCGCTGCCGAACCAGGCCAATCCGGCTGCTGAGGCCGACAAACATGATGAGCGACACCAGCACCAGTGCGAACTGATAGCCATGCCGGGTCAACATATCGTCTCCCATCCAGCCCCGCTGCATGGCTTCACGGGCAGATATTCCCACCATCAACAACAGTAATGCCGTGCCCACGGCAACGGCCATCTGCACCCGGCGGCGTGCGCTATCCATCGTTGCCAGAATGCCAACGGGCATGGCCGTCAGCCATGCCGCCGTCGCGATGGGTTGCAGAAAACGTGAGGCAACATCCAATGGCAGGAGCGGCAAAAGAGCAAGGACGGTCATCCCCGCAGCTACCCAATCCAGCTTGCGGATCAAGACCGAAGTCGATGCACGCGTTTCGGCGAAGCGCATCAGGGTCCAGAGAGCCATTGCATTGAATGCCAACATAACCCACCAGTAACCGCGCGCACCCATCTGGCCAAACAACGGGCCAGCGACCGGCAATGCGTACAGATGCCCATTGACCGTGGACACGAACAATAGTGCCGAGCCGAGATATGCGGACAGCAGCAGGAACATCGGGTCACGTACCGCTTGATACAGGACCAGCGACATGATCAGCAATGTCACCAGCGCTGCATAGATGGCGCAGGCCAAAGCAAACTCACGGTTGGCCTGGCGCAAGACATCCTGTTCACTCATGACGCGGGGTGTCGGCGCGCTCCGAATCTCACCCTGCAACTGAAGGCGCAGTCGTTGCTGGCCCATTGAATCGCGTGGAAGTGCGAAGGCGTAGCCCACTGGAAACAAGCCTGCGTCCGGCATCGGCTTGAAGAAATTTCGGGTCTGCGTGCTCCCGTCCATCCAGGTCACGCGCGCGGAATTGAAAGGATCGCGTGCCAGCCACAACACCCAGCGCTGGTCGGCCGCCAATGGCAATTCGAACTGCAAGTCGACCGTTTGTACTTGGCTGATGCCGCCGGCAAACAGCAACCTGCCATCGAGGTCAGCGTGTTTGGCGCCGATGGCCAACGAGAGCTTCCGGGCAAGCGGGGATACGTCTTGCCGAGCGTCCGGTAATTCGAATGCCCAAGCCCATACCGCTGTCGAAAGCAACAGCAACAGCAAAAATCCTGTGAGTCGGATCAGGGCAGACATTCCGCGCCCCATCCTTCGATCGCTTGATTCTGGTCGACACCCTGCGACCCGAAGCCACGCGATTCAACGACGCCGTGCACCTGCCCCCACTCACTTTCCGGAGCCGCGACGGCCACCGGACCGATCGGCGGCAATTCGCTGATCCCGCCCAGCATCGCTTCGCCACGAACGAGCGACAGGATGCCCGCCCGCTCCAAGGCTTGACGCACCAAGTGGGCGTCGGTCACGTTGGAAGCGTCGTAAACGGTTCGCATGCGGTCTCCTCTGGAACAGAAGACAAGCAGGAAACGTGCCAGCCATCACTAACCCACGGCCTGCAAGGCCTCCGCTACACTGCACCCAGCCCCACGAACGCTACCCAAGTGCCCACATCCAGTCCACATCCCGCCGCTGATGGCACCCCCAACCTTATTCTTGCTGGCGTCACGCCGGCCACCAAGCAGGATGCAGATGGCTTGGCGCCGGAGAAACGGGACTTCATCCGTCAGATCGTCCGCGACGACCTGGCCAGCGGCCGGCATGCAACGATCCGCACGCGTTTTCCGCCCGAACCCAACGGTTATCTGCACATTGGCCATGCCAAGGCGATCTGCCTGGACTTCGGGATTGCCGCCGAGTTCGGCGGTGACTGCAACTTGCGCCTGGACGACACCAACCCGGCCCGGGAAGACCCCGAATACGTGCGCGCGATCCAGGACGACGTGCGCTGGCTCGGCTTTGACTGGCACGACCTGCGCCATGCCTCGGATTATTTCGAGGTGTTCTATCTGTCCGCAGAAAAACTTATCCGGCAGGGCGACGCCTTCGTGTGCGACCTCAGCGCTGAGCAAGTGCGCGCATATCGCGGCACGTTGACCGAACCGGGCCGCAACTCGCCATTCCGCGACCGTGGTATCGACGAGAACCTGGACCTGTTCCGGCGCATGCGCGCGGGTGAGTTCGCCGATGGCACGCGCACGTTGCGCGCGAAGATCGACATGACTAGCGGCAATATCAACTTGCGCGATCCGGCCATTTACCGGATCAAGCATGTCGAACATCAGAACACCGGTAATGCCTGGCCGATCTACCCGATGTACGACTACGCGCATTCGCTCAGCGACGCGGTCGAGGGCATCACCCATTCGCTGTGCACGCTGGAATTCGAGGATCACCGACCGCTGTACGACTGGTGCGTGGATCGGGTCGATCTTGCTAACTCTCCCGAGCTGGTCAAGCCGCTGACGGATACAGGTCTGCCGTTCGAGGCCGCCAAGCCGCGCCAGATCGAGTTCTCGCGGCTCAATTTCAACTTCCTCGTAATGAGCAAGCGCAAGTTGCTGGCGATGGTCAACGACAAGCTGGTCGATGGCTGGGACGATCCGCGCATGCCGACACTCCAAGGTATCCGCCGCCGTGGCTACACGCCAAGCGCACTGCGGTTGATGGTCGACCGCGTCGGCATCAGCAAGCAGAACTCGCTGCTGGACATCTCCATCCTGGAAGGCGCGCTTCGCGATGACCTCGACAGTGTCGCGCCACGACGGATGGCGGTCATCGATCCACTCAAGCTGGTCCTGACCAACCTGACCGAGGACCACGTCGAGACGCTGCAGTTTTCCAACCATCCAAAAGACGAACGCTTCGGCACGCGTGAAGTGCCGTTTGCGCGCGAACTGTGGATTGAACGTGAGGACTTCGCGGAAATACCGCCGCCGGGTTTCAAGCGCCTGAAGCTGGATGGCGACGTGCGCCTGCGCGGCGCCGGCATCATCCATTGCGATGCGGTGGTGAAGGATGCCGATGGAGACGTCGTCGAGGTGCATTGCACGTTGGACCCGGACTCACGCCCGGGGATGGAAGGCGCTAACCGCAAGGTCAAGGGCACGATCCATTGGGTCAGTGCAGCGCACGCCATCACCACGGAAATTCGTTTGTATGACCGCTTGTTCACCGTCCCGAATCCAGACGTGGACGACGGTGGCAAGACGTACGTCGACTTCCTCAATCCCGAGTCACGCAAAATCGTCACTGGATATGTGGAACCTTCGGTTGCAGCCGCAGCGCCCGAACAATCGTTCCAGTTCGAACGCGTGGGTTATTTCGTCGCCGACCGCTACGACCATAAGCCGGACGCACCTGTCTTCAACCGCAGCGTGACGCTTCGCGATACATGGGCGGGCAAAGCCTGATGTTGTACGCACAGGTCCACCTGACATTGCCGGCGTGGGTGCATGACGCGGTCGACAGCAGCCGTACCTATGCAAGTGATGCCGAAAAGGTCGGGCTGGCGATTGAATTGTCCCAACACAATATCGATGCACGAACCGGCGGGCCGTTCGGTGCAGTTGTCTTCGGACTGGACGACCGGATCATCGCGGTCGGCGTGAATCGGGTGACCCCGCATACCTGTTCGGTCGCCCACGCCGAAATGATGGCGTACATGCTGGCCCAAGGCCGCACACAACGCCTGCGCTTGAATCGCGATGAAGATGACAACGTGGTCGGGCCGGTGACATTGGCCACGTCCTCGCAGCCGTGCTGCCAGTGCTATGGCGCGACCGTCTGGGCCGGTATTGACCGGCTGCTGATCGGTGCACGCGCCGAGGACGTGATGGCGCTGACCGAATTCGACGAGGGCCCACTGCCGGCGGACTGGATTGGCGAATTGAATGCGCGCGGGATCGAGGTCGTGCGTGACATCCAGCGCGATGCCGCTTGCACCGTATTACGCACGTACGGCGAACAGGATGGGCCGCGTTATTGACACGCCCACCTTGAATGGCCTGCTCTGCTATTGCCGCGCCGGCTTCGAGCCGGAACTCGCCGGCGAGCTGACCGAGCGCGCGGCGCAGGCGGGGTTCGCCGGCTATGCGCGCACCGATCGCAACACGGGTTATGTCCAGTTCCTGTGCGATGACGCCGATACGCTGTCGCGTGCACTGCCATGGTCGACGCTGATCTTCGCGCGGCAGAAGCTGCGCTTGTTTGCGAGCCTGCACGGCCTGGATCCGCGGGATCGGATCACGCCGATGCTGGCCGCGCTGCCGCCAGGCATCCGCTTCGGTGAACTGGTCATGGAGTATCCCGATTCCGATGCCGACAAACCCATGGCCGGCCTGGCCCGCAGCTTGGGCAATGCACTGCGCCCAGCGTTGCGTAAATCCGGTGCGCTGACCCAGGAAGACAACCCGCGCTTGCAGCGCCTGCATGTGTGTCTGCTGGAAGGTGGCACCGCCATGCTCGCCAGTAGTGAGCCGGAAGACAGCGCGCCATGGCCGCTGGGTATCCCGCGCCTGCGCGCACATGCAGAGGCGCCGTCGCGTTCGGCATTGAAGTTGGAGGAAGCGCTACTGGTGCTGGTGGATGAGCGCGAACGCGTTTCGTTGACCCATGACGGCGCGCGCGCGGCTGATCTCGGAGCGTCACCCGGCGGCTGGACCTGGGTGCTGGTGCGCAACGGCCTGCACGTGCAAGCCATCGACAACGGGCCGCTGCAGGGCCAGCTTCTGGACACGGGCCGGGTCGAACACCTGCGCGCGGATGGCTTCAGCTGGCAACCACCGCAACCGCTGGACTGGATGGTCTGCGACATGGTCGAGCAACCACGCCGCGTCGCCGAGCGCATGGCGACCTGGTTCCGCGAAGGCTGGTGCCGTTACGCAGTCTTCAACCTGAAACTGCCGATGAAGAAGCGCTGGCAGGAAACCCGGCTGTGCCTGGATTTGTTCGTCCAGCAATCCGAAAAGCCGCTGATTGTCCGTGCCAAACAGCTGTATCACGACCGTGAAGAGATCACCGTGTTCGCGACCATCAAGCGCCGCTGAGTCCGCGTATCCGCGCAGGGCGCAGCGTCACACACCGGCGGCGCGGCGCCACAGCGCGCGCGCGAGTGGAGGCAACTTTCCGGCGATACCCAACGCATGGCCACGCAGCAATGTCGGCCATAAAGCGTCATTGCTGTAGGCACGATTGATCGCATCGAACGCACGGGCGGCAACGACGGATTCGCTGCGACGCGTACGTGCCCAGCGTGCAAGCCGCGCTGGTGAAACAGGATCCGCTTGGCGTCGCGCCGCATTGCGCAGCATGTCGCGCAATGCCGAGACATCGCGCAACCCGAGGTTGACGCCCTGCCCAGCCAGGGGATGCACGGCATGCGCGGCATCGCCCACCAGGATCACGCGATCCCGGACAAAGGCCTCTGCCAGTTGCCGCTGCAGCGGGAATGCGGCGCGCGACGACAGCAACCGCATTGCGCCAAGTTCACCGCCGAACGCGGCGGTCAATTCAACGTTGAAAGCAGTCCCGTCGGCAGCAAGCAGGCGCACGGCTTCGGCTTCCGGCAAAGTCCAGACAATCGAACTGATGTGGCCTTGCAAAGTCGCGTCGCCATCACCGTTGAATGGCAACACGGCCAGCGGTCCAGTCGGCAGGAAACGTTGCCAGCACGTGTCCTTATGCGACTGCTCGGTCTTGATGAAACCCACCAAGCCGCGCTGTGTGTAGTCGTGGCGGGTGCAACCAATCCCGGCCAGCCCGCGCAACGCCGACTGCGCGCCATCGGCAGCTATCGTGAAACGGGCACGTAGCTGCACGCCGTCATCCAATTGCAACAGCACCCCAGCGCCGTCCTGCTGCAATGCTTCGATCCGTGCCGGGCAATACACACGCACGCCAGCAGCGGGCAATGCCGCCCACAGGCGATCTACCAGCAGGGCGTTTTCGACGATCCAGCCCAACTGCGGCTGACCGAGCGTGTCGGCATCGAACTCGAGCGCATCGCCGCCCGCTGCATCCCAGACCCGCATGCGCCGATACGGCTGCACGCGCGCGTCGCGCACCGCCGGCCACACGCCGAGATCCTCCAGCAGGCGTGCGTTGTCCGGGGCGAACGCGTAGACACGCAGGTCACGTGTGTCCGGCGTCCATGCAGCCGGATGCCGCGGTTCCACCAGCGCAACCGACAGGCCTTCGCGCGCCAGCATCAACGCGGTCGCTGCGCCGACCACGCCGCCACCAGCAACCACCGCATCCAGCGCACCGCGCCGACCCTGAGTGGTGGTCATGACACACCCTTGTTTCTACACAGATCTGGAACATCGCCGCGATAGCCCATCGCGCCACCCACCAACCACCCTTGAAGCCAGGCCTGCGAATCACCCATCACCAACCCAGCGCTGCGCAGCGTGCGCAACAGCGGCACGTCGCTGGCCGTGAGTCGAGCCAGGCCATCAGAGAAGGCCAAGGTGCGTTCGCGATCCTGTTTACGCCGCTCTGCATGCTGGGTCAGCACGGCATCCGCACCCGAATCACCGGGATGCGCAGCGATGCATTCGGCCAAGGTCAATGCGTCACGCAAACCAAGGTTGAACCCCTGCGCACCGACCGGATGCAGTGACTGCGCTGCATTGCCGACCAATACCGCACGCGGCGCGGTCAGCCGTTGGGCCACGCAGCCGATAATGGGATACGTGCTGCGCTGGCCGCAGGACAAGAACCGTCCGGCGCGCCAGCCGAAGATCGATTGCACCCGCGCCAGGAAACCAGCCTCATCCAGCGCAGCAACCGCATCGGCTTGGTCACGGGCCACGCCATGGATCAGCCCGTAATGGCCATCGCCACGCGGCAGCAGCGCCGTCGGACCATCTGCGCCAAGCCGCTCATAGGCAGTGCCATCGGGCGGGCGCTGGCTGCGCATGCGGGTGACGAAAAGAGTCTGGCCGTAATCGTGCTCTTCAGCGGCAATACCCAGCGCGGCGCGTACCGTGCTGCGCGCACCATCCGCGGCGACCAACAGGCGCGCGTGCAAGGTGTGCTCACCCTCGTCGGTGGCAATGCGAACCACACGAGTCCCGTCCAGCCCGGGCTGCAGCGCCAAAAAGCGTGCGGGACGGTACCGGGTCAGCGTTTTGAGCTGCAGCAAGCGAGTTTCAAGGGCATCACCAAAATCACGTGCCACGACCACCCGGCCGAATTCGTCTCTCCGGTGGTCGCTGGCTGCCAGCCGGATGCGTCCGAAATCGCCCACACGACTCACGTGAATGCGCTGGATGTTGCCTGTCGGATTACGCAGCAGCGGCATCACGCCCAGTGCCGTCAAGGCAGTGACAGTCGCCTCGGCGAAGCTGAGGTTGCGCTCGTCGAATACGGCAGGCAATGTGCCAGCCGGACTGGCTTCAAGCATGCCGACATCCAGACCCAGCGCGTTCAGCGCGATGGCGAGGCTGGCACCGACAAGTCCGCCCCCGACAATCAGGACATCGTGGCGGCGAGGAGGATGGGAGTCGTTAGTAGGCATTGCGCTATGCTAACGGCTCCGTTGTTGCCTGATCGAATACGCATATGAATCGCCCCCGGCTTCCCGCGAGTATGACGATGCCTGCCGCCGGCCCGCTGACGCTGGCTTTGTTGATCTTCATCGCTGCATTGAGCAGGGTGCTGCCGCATCCGCCGAATTTCTCGCCGATCGAAGCGATCGCACTGTTCGGCGGCGCGTACTTCAGCAAGCGCCATTGGGCCATGCTGGTACCGCTGATCGCCATGTTCGTGTCCGACATGGTGCTCGGCCTGCTACGCGGTGGCCTGTATATCGAGTACTTCACCAGTGCCGGCTATCTGCTGGTGTATGCCTGCATCGCGCTGTCTGCATTGCTTGGCTTCGGCTTGCGCGGGAAGGTCAGCGCGAGCCGGGTGCTGTCGTACTCGCTGGCGGGCTCAGCGCTGTTCTTCCTGGTCACCAATTTTGGTGCGTGGCTGTCCGACCCAGCGTACGCGAAGACGGTTACCGGCCTCACCGCCGCTTATGTGGCTGGCATTCCGTTCTTCCAGTGGACGGTGCTGGGCACGTTGTTCTATACCGCCCTGCTGTTCGGTGGCTTTGCACTGTTGCGCAGCCGCGTGCCCGCATTGCGCGCGCAGACTGTCTAGGTCGCGGCGATGGGCAATCGCCTGTCCAAGATCTATACCCGCACCGGCGACGACGGCAGCACCGGTCTCGGTGACGGCTCGCGGGTCGCCAAGGACTCACTCCGGGTCAATGCTTACGGTACCGTTGACGAAGCCAACTGCAGCATCGGCTTGATGTTGGCGAGCGACCTGCCAGACGATATCCGCGACCTGCTTGTGCACATCCAGCACCAACTGTTCGACCTTGGCGGGGAACTCTGCATCCCTGGCCATTCGGCGATTTTCGATGCCGACATCGATGCGCTTGAAGCGCATCTGGATCACTACAACGAAGACCTGCCGCCGCTGAAGGAATTCATCCTGCCCGGCGGTGGCGAGGCGGCAGCGCGTTGCCACGTGGCGCGTACGGTGGTTCGCCGTGCCGAGCGCGAGACAGTCAGTCTGGCGCGGCAGGAAGCCGTGCGCCCGCAAGCAGTGCATTACCTGAACCGGCTGTCCGACCTGCTGTTCGTGCTGGCGCGGGTGCTGGCACGCAGCAGCGGCCATGGCGAAGTGATCTGGGACCACGTTCGCCGCAAACCCTGAAGTAGCCGCGACTGATGCATATTTATTCGCACCCGGCCTGCCTGGCCCATGACACCGGCCCGGGCCATCCCGAACGCCCCGAACGCCTGTCGGTGGTCACCAATGCGTTGCGCGCAGCGTTACCCGAACTGGATTGGCATGCAGCGCCTCGCGCCAGCCGCGGTCAGTTATTGCGTGTGCATACGCCAGAGTTACTCGCTCAAGTCCTGGAAACGCGGCCCGACGAGCGCATGTTCCTTGACCCTGACACGGTCTTGTCGCCGCATTCTGCCGAAGCAGCCCTTCGTGCTGCCGGCGCCGTGATTGCTGCGGTCGATGCCGTGCTAGGCGGACAAACCAACCGCGCGTTCTGCGCGGTGCGGCCACCGGGCCACCACGCAACCGCCAATGTCGCGATGGGCTTCTGCCTGTTCAACAACATCGCAGTCGGGGCCCTGCACGCCCTGGCCGCGCATGGGCTGGAGCGGGTGGCCATCGTCGATTTCGATGTCCACCACGGCAATGGCACCCAAGCCATTTTCGAACATGACCGGCGTGTGCTGTTCGCCAGCTCCCATCAGCTCCCGCTGTATCCGGGAACCGGCGCCCGCAACGAGACTGGCGATGGCAACATTGTCAACGCACCCCTGCCACCGGATGCCGGCAGTGCGCTGTTCCGGGCGACATGGACCGAACGCTTGCTGCCAGCGGTCGATGCATTCAAGCCACAACTGCTGATGATTTCGGCAGGATTCGACGCGCACCGGCTGGATCCATTGGCGCAATTGCAGCTGGAATCCACTGATTTCGGATGGATCACGCGCGAATTTGTGGCCTTGGCCAAGCGGCATTGTGGTGGACGCATCGTCTCGACGCTGGAGGGAGGCTACGACCTCGCCGCGCTGGCGGAATCGAGCGTGGTGCATGTCGGAGCGCTAATCGCCTGAAACCCCATGCGAAACGGGATGCTGGCATCTAGCCACGTCAAGGGTTTGCCCACCCGCCAGGGTTCCGGCAAGCTAGTCGCCGGATTACGTCTTCTGGAAACCCCGTGCGCCCATCCCTGCGTCTGCTGCCGTTGCCGCTGTGCATCGCCTTTTCCCTGCAAGCGCATGCCGCCGACGACATGCGGCCCAATTGGGGGCTGTGCCCGGTCCAAGACGTGGTCAAGCCGTTTGCAGACGCGCAGACGTTGCCGGACGGTCTCAAGATCGACAGCGCCAACGCAGCCACCGACATCGAAGGTGATGCGCTATCGGGTACCGAAGAAAACCCGGTGTTCAACGGCAACGTGACCTTGCGCCGCGCCGGTCAGTTCATGGGGGCCGAGCAGCTTAATTACGACAAATCGAAAGAGCAGTACACCGCGGAAGGCAACATCCGTTATCAAGGCGGCGGATTGCGCCTGGTGGCCAAGCGCGCCGAAGGTGATCAGGCCAAGGACATCCATACCCTGCACGATATCGACTACCAGTTGCTGGCACGACGTGGCAATGGTGGCGCCGATAGCATCGTGCTCAATGGAGACTTGGGGGCGCTGCATGGCGCCTCCTATTCCACATGCCCGCCCGAGGCGCGTCAGTGGGAATTACGTGCGCGCGAGATCGATGTGAACACTGACAGCGGGATGGCAGTTGCACACGGGGCTACCTTGGTGATCGGGAAAATACCCGTGATCTACCTGCCATGGTTCAAGTTCCCCACAGATGAGCGCCGTCGCACCGGCATGTTGTTCCCCTCGATCTCCAATTCCGGCCGCAACGGCTTTGACTACCGGCAACCGATTTACCTGAACTTGGCCCCCAACTACGATGCCACCCTCAATCCGCGTTTGATGACGTCTCGCGGCGTGCAACTGGGCGCGCAGTTCCGTTATCTGGTCGATGGTGGGGCCGGCATCGTGGAGGGCGCATGGATGCCGAACGACAGGTTGCGTGATCGTGATCGCGGCTTGTTCCACTACAACGCATTCCAGAATTTGAGCCAGCATTGGCAGGCCCGCGCCAATCTGAACTGGATTAGTGACCCGCGCTACTACGAAGACTTCGGCAACAGCATCGATGGTCTGTCCCAATACAGTTCCTTGAGCGAAATCGGCATCTATGGACGCGGCCTAGGTTGGGACGCGGGCGTTAGCGCCGACCACTGGCAGTTGGCCGACTTCACTCTTACCGAGTCAATCCTGCCGTACAACCGTATGCCGCGCGCCTACTTGCACTGGGAACGCAAGATCGGCGGCGGGTTCGTGGCCGGCATGGACGCTGAAGCGGTGCGCTTCCAGCATCCCAGCTTCGATGGCGGCGCGCGCCTGGACCTGAAGCCCTGGATCAGCCTGCCGCTGTCAGGGGATAGCTGGTTCGTGCGCCCGACGGCAGCATTCCGATACACCGGGTACCAGCTGGATGACGGACTTGCAGACAGCAACGCCCGCACTCGTGCGGTCGCGACGGAAGCTGCGCAGGGACGCTCCTGGACAACAGATACTGTCCCCGGCTCGGTATGGCAACCGCTGACGAGAGGGAGCCCGATGCGCGCGACGCCGGTCTTCAGTCTGGACGCCGGCGCGTATTTCGACCGCGACGCGACGATCAAGGGCAAGGACTACCTGCAAACCATCGAGCCGCGCCTGTTCTACCTGAAGGTGCCATACACCGACCAGGGCGACATGCCGCTGTTCGACACCCAACCGCTGACCTTCAGCTGGGGCCAATTGTTCCGCGACAACCGTTATTCCGGCGCAGATCGCCAAGCAGATGCCAACCAGCTGACCCTGGCGGTCAGCACCCGCATGATCCGCCAATCCGATGGCCGCGAGCGTTTCTCCGCAAGCCTCGGCCAGATTCGTTATTTCGATGAATCCCGCGTGCGCATCCCGCTTGAACCGATCACCGAGAAGGGTCGTTCCGCGTGGGTCGCCGACGCCAACTATGCACCGACTGATCGATGGACTTTTGGCGCTTCCTACCAGTGGGATCCAAAGTTCACCCGCACCGACCTGGCAAGCGTGCGTGCGCGTTATCTGCTGCCGGACGATGGCGTGTTCAACCTGGGCTACCGCTATCGGCGGGCGCTCCTGGAACAAGTCGACCTGTCGTTCCTGTATCCGATCAATCCGTCTTGGAGCGTCGTCGGCCGTTATTACTATTCATTGTTCGACAGCAAGGCACTTGAGACCGTGGCCGGCTTCCAATGGGACAGCTGTTGTGTTGCCGTTCGGCTTGTCGCCCGTCGCTACGTGCACAATCGCGCAGGTGACCTAAGCAACGCGCTCATGTTCGAGATCGAACTCAAGGGTCTTGGTTCTGCCGGCCAAGACACCAAGCGCGCCTTGCGTCGATCCATCCTCGGCTACAATCGCGACGATCTGTACCTGGTGCCGCCGCAGACCGCCACAGGCCAGCCCACTCAGCCGGACACCATTGCCAACCCATGACCGATTCCCTGTCCCCCTCATTCCGTCGGACCGCCCTTGCCCTGCTACTTGCCGGATTGATACCGGCGGCTCCCATGGCGCTGGCGCAGTCAGCAGCTGCCATCGCCCCGGTAGACCGCATCGCGGCCGTCGTCAATGAAGACGTGATCCTTCGAAGTGAGCTGGATCAGGCGCTGACGAACCTGCGTACCCAATACGCCGGCAAGCTGGATCAGTTGCCACCCAGCGACGTGCTTGAACGGCAGCTGCTGGAGCGCCTGATCCTGATGCGCCTGCAAGTATCAAAGGCAAAGGATGCCGGGATCACGGCCACGGACGACGATATCGAACGTGCGGTTCAAGGTGTTGCGCAGCAGAACCAGATGACCCTGGACCAGTTGCGCGCGCGCATTACCCAGGACGGGACATCGTTCAACGATTTTCGCAATAACCTGCGCGACGAAATCACCACGCAGAAGCTGCGCCAGAGCTTCGCGCAGGGGCGGATCAATGTCAGTGAAGCCGAAATTGATGCCGCGCTGGCCACCACCGCGGCAAGTGGTAGCGAGCAGTTCCATCTGGCACACATCCTGGTCAATGCCCCGGATGGTGCAACGCCCGAGCAACTTGCAGTCGCGCAAAAGAAGATCGAGGGCGTGAAAGCCCTGATCGAGAAGGGCGAGATGACTTTCTCCGCAGCTGCAGTGCGCTACTCAGACAGTCCGAATGCACTGGAAGGTGGCGATCTTGGCTGGCGCGGGCAGAACGAGATTCCGCAGGCATTTGCAACGTCAATCCAACAGATGCAGCCGGGTCAGATGATCGGTCCGATGCGCGGGCCAAGTGGCTTCCAACTGCTGCAACTGGTCGAAACCCGCACCCAATCCGCGGGCACAGGCGAGCAAGTCACCCAGTTCCAAGCCAGGCAAATCGTGGTCAAGGTCGACGACAAAACGGACGATGCTGCGGCCAAGGCCAAAGCCGAGACCCTTGCTGCACGCCTCGCTGGTGGTGCCGATTTCGCCAAGCTTGCCGCCGAATCCTCAGATGACAAC
>JBDSGA010000165.1:0-3776 GCA_039919235.1 Thermomonas sp.
GCAACTGTGCGCACGAACTCGAACGGATCGATCTCGGCCGTACCGGCAAGCGGCGTGCCTTCGACGGCCACCAGCCGGTTGATCGGCACTGAATCCGGATGCGCCGGCAAGTTGGCCAATGCCTGCAGCAGGCCGGCGCGCTGGCTGCGTGATTCGCCCATGCCGACGATGCCGCCGCTGCAGGTCTTCAGGCCGACATCGCGTACGTGGCCCAACGTATCCAGGCGATCCTGGTATTCGCGGGTGTGGATCACTTCGCCGTAGAACTCAGGCGCGGTATCCAGGTTGTGGTTGTAGTAATCCAGGCCCGCATCGCGCAGTGCGTGCGCCTGCGGCTCGCTGAGCATGCCCAGGGTTGCGCAGGTTTCCAGGCCAAGGGATTTCACCTCGCGGATCATCGCCGCGACCTTGGGGATGTCACGGTCCTTCGGACTTCGCCAGGCCGCGCCCATGCAGAAGCGCGACGCGCCGGCGGCCTTCGCTTGCTTGGCCTTGGCAACCACGTCTTCGGTGGCCATCAGTTTCGTCGCATCGACACCCGTGTGATAGCGCGCCGCTTGCGGGCAGTAGCCGCAATCCTCCGGGCAGCCACCGGTCTTGACCGACAGCAGGGTACTGACCTGGACTTCGGCTGGATCGAAATGCTGGCGATGCGCGGTGCCGGCGACGTGCAGCAGCTCAGTGAACGGCAGTGCGAACAGGGCTTCGACCTCGGCGCGAGACCAATCGTGGCGAACGGGGAAGTGGTTGGTGGGGGCAACACTGACGGCAGACATGGGAATTCCCCGAGGGACATGACATGGGCAATGCAGCAGTCTGGAAAGCATGACGCCGACTGTCAACCTGAGCAGCCCCACTAAAGTTGACGGCATGCATCGTGCTCCGCTGCGTTGGCTGTTCGCCCTGCACTGCATGGTCTGCGGCGAAACCGGACAGGACGGCCGCGACCTGTGCCGCGCCTGCCATGCTGCGTTGCCTTGGCAAGGCCCGGCCTGCCTGCGTTGCGCCCTGCCTTTGCCTAGCCCGGGCACTTGCGGCGCCTGCCTGCAGCATCCCCCGCCACTGACCGAAACGCATGCGGTATTCGACTACGCGTTTCCGCTGGACCGGTTGCTGCCGCGGCTGAAGTTCCATCGCGATTTCGCCAGTGGCCGCGTGTTGGCGCAGGCGATGGCGGATCACTGCACACACATCACCCGGCCCGATGCGCTGCTGCCGCTTCCCCTGCATCGCGAACGATTGCGGCGTCGTGGCTACGACCAGGCCATGGAACTTGCACGTCCGTTGGCACAGTCATTGAAGTTACCGCTGGCGGAGGGGTTGCTGCTGCGATCAAAACCGACCAGCGCGCAATCACGGCTGGATGCCGATGCGCGCAAACGCAACGTGCGTGGCGCATTTCGCATGATTCCGGGCGCTTCACTGCCGGCCCATATCGTGCTGGTGGATGACGTCATGACCACCGGCGCCACCTTGCATGCCGCCGCACGGGTTTTGCTCGCTGCAGGTGTCAACCGCGTCGATGCCTGGGTTTGCGCCCGCGTCGCGTGAGCAGCACTCGTGGACTCCACTTGTCTAAAGCGCGACTACGGCGTTGCCAGCGCGAAATGCAGGGCGATCCCGGCAAATATCGTGGCGCCCACCCAGTGGTTGTGCAGGAATGCGCGGAAACACACGTCGCGGCCACGGCTGCGCGCAAGCAAGAACTCGTAAGCGATCAGTGCGCTAGCGCCTGCAAGACTGGCCCAGTACCAGGCGCCGAGCCCGGCCTGGCGACCCACCAACAGCAGTGCGAGCAACATGCAGGCATACAGCACGCCCAGCGCGACCAGGTCCATGTCGCCGAACAGGATCGCGGTGGACTTCGCGCCCATCCGCAGGTCGTCGTCACGGTCGACCATCGCATACCAGGTGTCGTAAGCAGTGGCCCAGAAAATATTGGCCAGGTACAGCACCCAGGCGATGGCCGGCACCTTGCCGGTAATCGCTGCGAACGCCATCGGGATTCCCCAGCCGAACGCCATGCCCAGATAGACCTGCGGCAGATAGGTGTGGCGCTTGAGATATGGATAGCTGGCGGCAAGCGCTACCCCGACCACACTCATGTAGATGGTCAGGCAGTTCATCGTCAGCACCAGCGCAAACGCGACCAGCATCAACACGGCGAATACGGCTAGCGCCTCGCGGCCGGAGACCGCGCCACTCACCAGGGGACGCTCGCGCGTGCGTTCGCCCGCGCCATCCAGCCAGCGGTCGGCATAGTCGTTGATCACGCAGCCAGCCGAACGGGTCAGCCAAACCCCTAGGCTG
This sequence comes from Thermomonas sp., assembly GCA_039919235.1. Lineage (GTDB taxonomy): Bacteria > Pseudomonadota > Gammaproteobacteria > Xanthomonadales > Xanthomonadaceae > Thermomonas. Next base: position 2,311 of record JBDSGA010000165.1, read on the forward strand.
AACACCACCAGCGGCCACAACGTCGGCGTGCCTTTCGCGGCCAGCCACAATCCCCACCAAGTGGGCCACAGCAGCAGCAACCAACCGATCGGCCGGTCGCCCCGCATTAGCCGCCAGTATTGGTGCAAGCGCTCACGCCAATAGGGCGGAGGTTCGGGGGAAGCCGGCAATGGGGAAGCGTCTCGTTCGTAAGCCATGGCGCCAAGCCTACCAGCGGGACGGGCAGCCGCAATCGTGCGAGAATGCCGACCCGCGACGCTTTGCGCCGCGCGGCACGCGCCCGTAGCTCAGCCGGATAGAGTAGTGGCTTCCGAAGCTATTACTCACCGACCAAACTAGGGGATCGCAGTGTCACAGGGCCAGTACTCAGAAATACGCTGTCCCGAGGGAAAAGACGTTTAAAAACGCGCCTGTAGCTCAGCCGGATAGAGTAGTGGCTTCCGAAGCCATTGGTCGGGGGTTCGAATCCCTCCAGGCGCACCATTCCCTCTGTGACCAGATTGTGCCCACGATGTGACCAGGGTTTTTGCCGCCATCGTGGTCAATGAGCAATGGCCTGAATTGATGCTGGCGAGCTCCATGACCCCTCTGGGCGTGTCCTTGGACAGCCCAAACTTATTCAGATCACTTCTGCGCTTAATAGGGGGCAATCGCTCCCGCCTTCCCTGCAAGCGCGTCTGTTCAAAGACTTCTCATCGCGCTGAAAGCACAGCCGTGCGGCTAGATTCCAGCAGACGGTGACGTCATCTGCCCACGCGACCTGAGCCCTTCATACAGGTCAGCCGGCCCTAGCAGGATGTCCTTCAGGCCATTCCGAATCCGCTCCGAATGCAGCGCCTGCGTACTCATCGTCGTGTGCGCGTCCAACGCATCCATGATTGCAGTCATCAGTGCATTTTTGAGATCTGGTGAATTGGCGAACTGTTCCTTGGTGTTGCTGGCCGCCTGCTGCACCAGCAATTCGTTCTCCATCAGCTTTCCCTTCAATACGCCATTGACGTACACAAGCTGGTCTTCGTCGGTCAGCAATCCCTCAAACAGCCCATTCACCTTTTCGATGATCTCGGCGAGGTATGCCTGCTGCTTCTCCTGCACACCGCCGCTGCCCACGGCATCCATAGGTGACAACTTGTAGTCACCGTCGCCGCTGAGGCTCAACGGCTGTTTCCCGCCGGTTTTCAATGTGTGGTGGGTGAGCACTACTTTCGACAGGTCAACCTCATCACGCTCACGGCCGAACTCCAGCAAGGGTATAAGCCGCTTGTAAAAGATGAATCGTTTCTCGATGTCGGTGTTGCCGTAATCGAACATCTGGGACAGGAACGCATACAGCCGGACGTAGCCACCCATATCATTCTTGAACAGTACCAAGGCATCCAACGTTTCTTTCGAGGCTTTGGCCACAGCATCATCGCCGGCCCCTTCTGCTGCAGCCTTGGCGAGCTTGGCAGCTTTGTAGCGTTTTA
>JBDSGA010000166.1:0-2653 GCA_039919235.1 Thermomonas sp.
TCGCCAGCAAGATCAATGCGGAATCAGTCAAGGATGTGTATGTATGCGTTATGGCGTCGATAACGACGAATTTGCCGGTGTTCCTGGAGCCCTGCATCTGAATATGGCGAAGGAAGTTGGTCCCAGCCTGTTCGACGAAGTTCGCCGTGTTTTACGGGTATATCACTACAGTATCCGTACCGAGAGCGCGTACCTCGGATGGATTCGACGCTATATCGAGATGAACGGGTGTCGTCATCCCCGGCAGTTGGGCGCGCGCGAGCTGGAAACCTTCCTGTCTCGGTTGGCGGTCGACGGCAAGGTCGCAGCCAGTACCCAGAATCAGGCGCTGGCAGCCATCCTGTTCCTGTACCGGGACGTGCTGCGACAGCGGTTGGACTGGATGGAGGGTGTGATCCGTGCCAAGAAGCCACGTCGTTTGCCGACGGTATTGGCGCGTGTGGAAGTGCAGGGATTGCTTGCGCAGATGGATGGACGGCCACGCATGCTTGCCAGTGTGTTGTACGGCACGGGCTTGCGTCTGCTGGAGTGCTTGCGCCTGCGGATCAAGGATGTGGACTTTGCCCGCAACGAGATCACGGTGCGCAACGGCAAGGGTGGCAAGGATCGGCGGACGCTGTTGCCGCGTTCGCTGGTGGAGCCATTGCAGCAGGAGATCGAGCGCGCGCGCGTCCTGCACGGGCACGACTTGGCCGCAGGATTCGGGAAGGTGTACTTGCCCTATGCGCTGGATCGGAAGTATCGAAACGCCAACAGCGAGTTTGCCTGGCAGTATGTCTTCCCGGCGTTGCAGCGTTCGGTGGATCCGCGCGACGATGTCGAGCGTCGCCATCACGTGAGCGAAGGGGTGTTGTCGCGGGCCTTGAAGCAGGCGCAGCAGCGTGCGGGAATTACCAAACCGGTGACGGCGCACACGTTGCGGCATTCGTTCGCGACCCACTTGCTTGAATCAGGCTATGACATTCGCACGATCCAGGAATTGCTGGGCCACAAGGACCTGGCCACGACTCAAATCTATACGCATGTGCTCAACCGCGGGGCCAGCGGTGTGCTCAGTCCGCTGGATCACTGAAGGATGCCTCAAGGTGTTGAAGTGACGGTCAAGCTAGCCTTTGGTTCGATGCCTCGTTCCAGCGAGACCAGGGTCAGTGTGCGCTCGCCGATACGTGTACTGGTGGGGCCGCCTCGGGGACTGGTGTGCAAGCGCAGGTCTTGCGCATTGGCGTGTGCAGGTGCCCATTGCATGGCAATTTCGGCATCGCCGGCCCAGATGCATTGCACGTCAGGTGCGCAGCGTGAATCGTTGACCAGACTGGTGTAACTGAGTCGGCTGCCGTCATTGAGCACGGTGGTTTGGCCGAGGCCCAGCGTCACGTTGCTGTCGGCGGTCGCAGGGTGGTCCGCGCCGTCGGCCGGATTGGTTGTGCTGGCGTTGGTAGCACAGGCAGTGGGCAACAGCAGGATCATGGCGAGCAGGGTGGGGATGTGGTTCATGGCGGTGTTCCGTGCAATTGACAATGTCAGGATGCCGACAACCGCGTTAAGGCGATGCCTACGCCTAGCCACCCTGCCCGGTGGCGAGTTGATGGGCCAAGCGCGTGGTTTCCGGTAGGCGGTAAGTCGTGACATAACGCATCACCAGTTCCGGCGCGGACGCCATCGCGACACGATGGCCCGGTGAAATGATGAGTGGGTGGCAGCCTGGTTTGCTGCGCAGCACCCAGCCGATCTGTTCACGGCGGTCGCGCAGGGGAGTGAACGCGCCACGCATCTCGTGCAAATTGGTGTGGCTTTCGCCAATCAGGATCTCCCTGGCGACACCAATGCTGGGCAAGTTGGTCGCCACGCCGAAGTGTGCTGCGATGCCGAGTCGGCGCGGGTGCGCGATGCCTTGGCCATCGATGAAGGCGAGATCGGGTGCATGCGGCAACAGGTCGAGCGCGGCCAATAGCGCGGGGAGTTCGCGGAAGCTGAGCAGACCCGGGATGCAAGGCATCCGCGTGGGCAGGCGCGCGACCTCACTGGCGATCACCTCCCCGCTATCGGCGTCCATCAGCACTGCCGCGGCGCGGGTGATGGCGCCGCCGTCCTCGAAACTCACATCGAATCCGGCGACGGTGCGCAATGGCTTTGCGAATCCGTCACGCACCACGACTTGCGCGGCGAGCTCGGATTGCAACGTGCGCAAGGCGGCGGTGCTGCCGTCCCAATCCGGGAACATCGTGGTGCCCTCGGTCATGCGCGGGACATCATGGCGCCGGGTTGCAGCGTGGTGAGTAGTCCGCGTGCGGCACTGAAGCGCGATGCCGCATCCGCCAGTTCAAGTGTAATGCGCAGTTTGTCGGGGCCGTCCATGCGGTAGTGCTTCGGTTGACCCTGGATCAGGCGAATCACCGACATCGGGTCCACGTTGGGTTTCTCGACGAATTGAATGCGCCCGCCTTTATTGCCGAGGTCAAGCTTGCGAATCCCCAGTGCGGTGGCGTCAAGTTTCAATTCGGCGATCGCGAACAGATATTTCGCTTGATCGGGCAACAGGCCAAAGCGGTCGATCATTTCCACCTGCAACTCGCGCAACGCGGCGACATCGCGTGCGGCGCTGATGCGCTTGTACAGGGTAAGGCGCGTGTGTGGATCGGGCAGGTAATCGTCG
>JBDSGA010000167.1:0-5689 GCA_039919235.1 Thermomonas sp.
TCTACACAACTTTTGTCACAACTTTCCCCATGGGGGTTACAACAATGGCTTCTAATTATCTTGCCAAAGGCCTGAAGCGGAGCGCACTTACTGTTGCGCTCGGTCTGTGCTTCGCAGGCGGCGTCCAGGCGCAAAGCACCTCTGGTGCCATCTTCGGTTCGGTTCCGGCCGGCTCCACTGTCACCATCACCAACAACAGTGGCCTTTCCCGCACCGTGACCGCGGACGCGAATGGTCGTTACAACGTCAACAACCTGCCTGTCGGTAACTATGTGGTTACCTCTGGCGGCGCGCAGCGCAATGTCGTCGTGACCGTCGGCGGTGGCGCCAATGCGTCCTTCGTCGGTGGCGATGGCACGACCACCCTGGGTACCGTGACCGTGACCGCTGCAAGCGCGTCGGTCATCGACGTCAGCACGGTGTCCACCAGCACGGTGTTGACCTCCAAGGACTTGGCCCGTTTGCCGCTGGTTCGCTCGGCTGAAGCCGTCGCCCTGCTGGCACCTGGCGCCGTCGGCGGCAACACGGTCGGCGGGTTTGGCAACGTCGTCTCGTTCGGTGGCTCCAGCGTTGCCGAGAATGCTTACTACATCAACGGCTTCTTCACCGGCAACCCGATGACCAACGTCGGTGGCTACACCCTGCCGTACGGCTCGATCGAGCAGCAGGAAACCTACACCGGCGGCTACAGCGCCAAGTACGGTCGTTCCGACGGTGGCGTGATCAACCAGATCGGCAAGAGCGGCAGCAATGAGTTCCATTTCGGCGGCCAGGTCTCCTGGACCCCGAAGGGTTTGCGCGACGATAATCCGGATCGTAACCTGCCGAATGAAATGTTCCCCGCAGGCTATGAGTACAGCGTTCCGGACGAAGCCGGCATCCTGTTCAGCCGTGGTAACAAGAACAAGTCCTGGAACCAGACCTACAGCGCCTACGTCAGCGGCCCGCTGATCAAGGATCGCCTGTTCGGCTTCATCTCCGCAGAGCAGGACCATACCGAGTCGCAGACCTTCCCGAGTTCGTTGGGTGCCGCGCGCGTGCTGCGTGACGAGACCAAGAACCCGAAGATGTATGCCAAATTGAACTGGAACATCACCGACAACCATCTGCTGGAAGCCACCTACATGGCGCAGCGGACCCGGTATGACGGTTACTACAATGCTTATGATTTTGATGCCGACGTCGAAGGCTCGGCGAATGGTGCGTTCCCGGACAAGATCACCGAGAACGACGAATTCTCGATCCTCAAGTACACCGGCTACCTGACCGACAACCTGACCCTGAGCGCGATGTATGGTCATTCGCGCCTGTCGTACACCAGTCTCCCGACGATCACGGGCGCGCCCCGGATCTCGAGCGCATCACGCCAGAACCCGGCTTACTGGCCGGTTGGCACCCCGCCCAGCGGCATCACCAACAATCAGGTGTCCAATCAGGGCGTGATTGGCGCGCGCGATTACGGCGATGGCCTGCGCGTCGAGCTGGAATGGGTGCTGGGTAACCACACGCTGACGGCCGGCATTGACAACCAGAAGTTCGAGGCCGTGAACGAAGGCTCGAGCATTGTTGCGCCCCGCTGGTCGTATTCACGTACCAATTCGCCGAACAACAACATCAACACGACGCTGGATGTCGGCGCGCCCGGTCAGCGGTTTTACGTCTCCGACGTGGTGATCTTCAACAACACCAGCATGTCGCTTGAGCAGAAGGGTTGGTACCTGGAAGACAAGTGGCAGTTGACCGACAACCTGCTGTTGTCGCTCGGCCTGCGCAATGACTCGTTCACCAACAAGAACGACGCCGGTGTTGCCTACGTGGATACCGGCTCGCAGTGGGCGCCGCGTCTGGGCTTCAGCTGGGACGTGTTCGGTGATTCCCGCTTCAAGGCGTTCGGCAATGCCGGCCGATACTACCTGGCCCTGCCGCAAGCCGTCGCCGTCCGCGGTGCGTCTGCCTCCACGTTCACCCAGGAATACTTTACCTACACAGGTATTGCCGCCGATGGTTCGCCGACTGGCTTGACCCCGATCAAGAACGTCGCAGGTACTGCGCCTGCGGGTCCGGTGTCCTCCAACCACGAAACCGGCCAGGTCAAGGATTCCGGCGCATTCGTTCCAACCGACCTCAAGTCCTCGTATCAGGATGAGTTCATCCTTGGCTTCCAGGCGCGTTTGACCGATACCGTCAATTTCGGTGCCAAGGTGACTTATCGCAACCTGAAGGCCGCGATGGATGACACCTGCGATATCGCAGGCATGGAAGCCAAGCTCACCTCGATGGGGATTGACCCGAACACCATCGCCATTCCCGGTTCGAAGGGCATCGACGGCGGTTGCTTCATCGTCAACGTGGGCGACAGCAACACCTTCAGCTTCGCCAACAAGGTGGGCGGCGGACGCACCGAGTTCCGGATGACCCCGGACGACTGGGGCTGGACCGTGCCGATGAAGCGCACCTACAAGGCGCTTGATCTGTTCGTCGAACGTCCGTTCGATGGCACGTGGGAAATGCGTGCGGACTACACCTACAGCAAGAGCTTCGGCAACATGGAAGGTCCGGCCAACTCCGATTCGGGCCAGGGCTCGAACTCGCACGGCAATGGCGTGGCAACCAGTGTGAACTGGGACGGCCCGGCGTTCATGTATTACTCCATGGGCTACCTGCCGAACGATCGTCGCCACCAGCTGAAGGTACGTGGCAGCTATGCGTTCAATCCGGAATGGATGGTCAGCGGCAACGTGCGCATCATGTCCGGCAGCCCGATCAACTGCTTCGGCTTCCTGAATGCCAACGGTGGTCTTCCGCAGGACAACGAAACCGATCCAGTCGGCTACCAGTCCGCGTACTACCACACCTGCTTCGGTGAGATTTCGGCTCCGGGCAAGAAGTTCACGCCTTGGACCAAGCGCTTCGATTTGGGCGTGACCTACAAGCCGGCATTCCTCGACCACAAGCTGGAACTGTCGTTGAATGTGCTGAATGCGCTTAATGGAAACACGGCAACTTCGATCGACGGCGTTACCGAGGAAGATTTCGGCACGGTGAGCAATACCTACAACATGCCGTTGGCGTTCCAGACGCCTCGTTACGTAACACTCTCTGCTGCATACAACTGGTAATAGCGCTTAGCTAACACCAGGGCAACACTTGGGCCGGCCTTCGCAAGAAGGCCGGCCTTTTCTATGGGCGCTGATTTTTCCCTGGGAAAAGGTGTATACATCCGTTGACCATGAGCGTGCTCGAGGGGACGATGATGCTGAATCTGATGTTTGCAGCGGTCCTGGCATTGCAGCCTGCCGTGGCGCCCGGACCAGAAACGGGCAGCGACCCGTCCATGGCGCCCCCGCCACCTGAGCAGGTGCTGGCGATCCCAGAGCAGCTGCGCGAAGACTTCCGGCGGCAGGTACTCGCCACCAGGTCGCCAGAGCAAAGGCTATACAGGCTGGTGGATTACATGCTCAAGCCGCAAGGACTTGGCCTGAAGTACAAGGCGGATGCGACCAATTCCATTGCCGAAAGCTATCGCACACGCGAAGTCAATTGCATGGCCTTCACCATGATGGCCGTCGTGCTGGCGCGGGAAGCAGGCTTGCCCGCTTATGCCCAGCAGATTGACCAGATCATGGCGTGGGACATGAGCGGCGACGTGGTGACCCAGAGCCTGCACGCCAATGCGGTGGTGACGGTTGCCGAACGCAAGTACATGCTTGATATCGCAGTGGGTCGGGTGTCCGCACCGGTCGTGGATTACCGCATCGATGACGAGCATTTGTTGGCCCTGTTCTATGGCAATAGAGCCATGGAACTGCTGGGGAGGTCGCACCTGGCCGAGGCGATTACGTGGCAAAACGAGGCGTTACGTCACGATCAGACGGATGCCACCCTGTGGAACAACGCGGGCGTGTTGCGTCAGCGAACGGGGGACTCGAAGGGCGCGGAGCAGATGTACCTGGCGGCCGTGGAAAGGAATCCGCGCTTGACCAGCGCGCTGTCGAACCTGGTCGCCTTGTATCGCGAGCGTGGTGACTTCAAGCAAGCCAGTCACTGGCAACGACAGTCGGAAAGTGTGTTGAGCAAGGATCCCTACTATCAGTTCGTCCAGGGGCGGCGCGACGAAATCGCCGGGGATAGCCAGGGGGCGATCGGCTATTACCGGCGTGCGATCTCCCTGAACAAACGGGAGCATCAGTTCCATTTTTACCTTGCGCGCGCCTACATGCAGATGGGCCGATTGCGGGATGCCAAGCTCGAATTGACAAGTGCCCAGCGGTTGAGCGCCGGGGTCGATCAACAACGTTATCAGTCGAAGCTGGACGCTTTGCGGCGCATGACTTACTGACTCGCGACACCGGCGGGAGTGGGTTGGCTTAAACCATTCCAGATTCCCGCGCATCAGACTGGGTATGCTGATGCTGACCATGCCGATGCCGCCTGAAGCCCGTGCCGATACCAACACTGTCGAGGCGGGCGAAGATGCCGTGCTGGCAATCCGCGCGGCCAACGCCGACGTCGCTGCATTCGAGCAACTCTACCGCCGCCATCATCGCCGCGTGCACGGGGTCATCGTGCGTTTGGTGGGTCACGCAAGTGCCCGCGCAGAAGATTTGACCCAGGAAGCATTTGTCCGCGTATGGCAAGCGCTGGCCGGTTTCCGCCATGAATGCGCGGTGTCCACCTGGCTGCACCGGATGGCGGTCACGACCGCGCTGATGGAACTACGCTCGCGCCGCAGTCGTCCACAGCAAGAAGAGGACGATGACGCCTTCGACGCATTGTCGACGCCGGATACGGCCGGGAATTTCGTGCTCGGGCGTGATCTTGAGCGCGCGGTCGCCACCCTGCCGCCCCGTGCGCGCGCGGTATTGGTGCTGCACGATGTCGAAGGCTGGAAGCACGAGGAAATCGCCAGCGAGCTTGGCATGGCGGTTGGTACCTCGAAGGCACAGTTGCATCGTGCGCGCGGATTGTTGCGCAAGCGAATGGGAGAAACGGCATGAATGAAGAACACCCGCAAATAGGCGAAGCTGCACTGAAAATGGCGCTGCGTGGCCTGCGACAGGATGTAGAGCCAGCGAATGACCTTTGGCCCGGGATTGCTGCGCGGCTGCAGGCACCCGCGCAAGCATCCGGTAACCCACCCGCACGAGTAGTGCGAAGCACACATCGTCCCTGGCTGTGGCCGCTCGCTGTCGCGGCATCGTTGATCGTGGCCGTTGGCTTGGCGTGGCAGCTCAATCCGTCATTCAAGCCGACCGGATTGTCTGCCAATGCAGTAGCCCAAGTCCCGCATTCCAAACCGTCCACTAACTTGGTGGCGCGCGAAGCGGACAGTTTGACGACCCACTACGAGGCCGCGCTGCGGGAAATGACCCCGGAATCGGTTCCCGCCAGCTGGAAACCCGGCATCGAGGCACTTGATCGCAGCGCGGTCGAGATCCGCATTGCAATGCAACACGACCCGAACTCCCGCCTGCTGCTGCAACAACTGCGCAGCACATACACCCGCCGGCTCGCGCTTGCGCGCCGCGCGCTTTACGCCTGAGGAACTGGATATGCGAATTGACTTGATGAGTTCCATGCTGGCATTGGCATGCATTGCGGTGTTGCCCGCATATGCAGGGACGCCAATCAACGAGACCCGACCGTTGGATGCGCGCGGACGGGTGGAGATCGACAACCTGAAGGGCCG
>JBDSGA010000168.1:0-5262 GCA_039919235.1 Thermomonas sp.
GCATCCAGGCCGGGTATTCTCACGCAACCAGTTGCTCGACGCCGTCTGGGGTACGGGCAGCGACATCGAACTGCGCACCGTGGACGTGCATATCCGCCGCCTGCGGAAAGGGATCGAACTGGACGGCGTACCCGACCCCGTGCGCACGATCCGTTCGGCCGGGTACTCGCTCGAATCGGTTTGAGACCAGTAACGGCGCAGTTCCACTTTCCCTATCGCACAACTCCGTTTAGTCGGTTGGCGAGAATTGGAAGTTTAGGAGCTGAAATGGTTGCGATGTCACGAACTGTCCGACGCCTGACGCGCGGAGCGCTGGTGCTTGGTGGGCTTGCCGCGATTTCCGGCGCAGCAATGGCGGACGGTTACATCAACAGCGGTGACGCATGGCTGGCCATGGCCCCCGAAGCGAAGATGGCTTATGTGCAGGGTGTCAATGACACGTCCAACTTCATCTACGTCAATGATGATCTGGCGACCGCGATTGTCAAAGTTGCGCGGACGCGTTGCCTGATTGAATCCAAGACCACGCCCAACATTCTGGCTGATATTATTACCAATGCCTACACCAAGCAACCCGCGCTCAAATCTCGTCCGCCGATGGTGATTTATGTGATGCGGTTGGGCGAAATCTGCCGTCCGGTCATCAATCAGGAACGGACGAGGATGGGATTGCCCGCGCTCTAGGAGTTGCGGGGTTCAATATAAATCAAGTTATTACGATAGCTTCGTCATTCCCGCGAAGGCGGGAACCTATCTCCTGACCTGACCTGCTGCGCAGGTGGTGCGCGATGCCGAACCGTGTCGAGATGGGTTCCCGCCTTCCCGGAATGACGAATTGAATTTGAACCAGTGAATCTGGAGGGTTCTGTGAGGTCGCGCGGCGCTGAGGGTCGGGCCTGGCGCTGTGCGCGACCTCATTGAAGCCGGATTGAACGGACCCGCTGACGCGGTCGCTGTGCTATGGGATTAGTGCCGTTGCGCTTGGTCTTTGTGTTTGGCGGGGAGTAGCAGAACGAAGCGATATCCGCATTGACGTCGCCAGATTGGTGATGTGTCTCGGGCAGTCCGGGTGGCCCAGCGGCATTGCAGGACCGTCTGTGGGATGAGCTCCGCGCCTGGCGAGTGGTCCTGCACCATCGCGAGCATAGGGCATCATTGCGTTGACCAGTGCGGATACTGCGACGCTGCTATGCTCGATGCTGCCGGGGCGACACGCGCTCATGACGTATCGGGCCAGCGACGCAGTGGCCCCGCCCACCGGCGTGGTAACGCGGTGATGATACGCAGGGCACCGCCGCAGCAAGGGCAAACTGTCGGATCGAACATGGCGGGTTGTGTTGATGCGGTGGTGTCGTCTGTCTGTGCAGAATGCGCTTTGGTATCGGGCAGAATCCGGCGGATCGTAGCGAGCCGCGCCCGGCGGCAACCATTGGCGAGAAAGCCATAGTGGCGGATGCGATGGAAGCCGTCGGGAAGACTGTGAAGCAGGAAACGGCGGATGAACTCGTATCCGTCGAGCGTCATGAGCCCGGGAGCGTTGCCATGACGATAATCGCGCCAGCGGAATGTCACGCTCGTCTCATCCGCGCTGACCAGACGACTGTTGGCGATGGCGACACGGTGGGTATAGCGACCGAGATAGGCCAGAACATGCTCGGGCGAACCGAACGGCGGCTTGGCATAGACGACCCAGCGCTTTTTGCGCAGCGGGCGCAGCGCTGCGGCAAAGGTGCGGACATCGTTCAATCCGCCGAGCGCGCCAAAGAAGTGCAATTGTTCGGCGCCACGGGCTGCGAGCAGCCGTTCGAGAAACAGCCGCCTGAACAGCCGCGACAGGACATGAATGGGCAGGAAGAAGCGCGGTCGGCAGGCAAGCCAGCGCCCATCGGCAGAAAGCGCACCGCCCGGGACGAGGCAATGGATGTGCGGGTGATGGGTGAGTGTTTGACCCCAGGTATGAAGGATGGCGGTGAAGCCAAGTTCGCCGCCCAGATGCCGGGGATCGGCGCCGATGGTCTTGAGCGTTGCGGCCACTGCGTCGAACAGGATGGCGTAGACCGCCGCCTTGTTCTGATAGGCGATCGCTGCGACTTCAGTAGGCACCGTGAACACGACGTGAAAATACGGGACTGGCAGCAGGTCTGCTTGTCGCGCTTCGAGCCATTGATCGCGCGCCGCGCCCTGACACTTGGGGCAGTGTCGATTACGGCAGGAATTATAGGCGACGCGGGCATGCGCGCAGTCCTCGCATGCTTCGACATGGCCGCCGAGCGCCGCTGTTCGGCATGACTCGATCGCCGACATGACCCGGCGCTCGACACGACCGAGATGGCCGTCGTGCACACGACGATAAGCAGGACCATGACGGCGGAAGATATCCGCCACCTCAAGTTCGGGGCGCACGACCCCGGCTCAGACGGGCGGCACCACCTCAAGGGTCAAACGGTCGAACGGGCTTTGTATCGAACGGATCGTCTTGGACGAGACTTGCGTGTAACGGGCAGTGGTCGACAGGTTGCGATGGCGGAGCAAAACCTGAATGATCCGGATATCGGTTCCACTTTCAAGCAGATGAGTCGCAAAACTGTGGCGTAGCGTATGAACGCTGACCTTTTTGCCAATCCCGGCTGCCTTGGTCGCAGATCGGCACGCCGCATGGAGGACAGTTACGTTGATCGGCGCGTCACCTCGCCCCGGGAACAGCCATGTCCTGGGACTGGCCAGGCGCCAATAGCTTCGCAATATCCCGAGCAGTTGAGGCGAGAGCATGACAGTGCGCTCTTTGCCGCCCTTGCCATTGCGAACATGGAGCACCATCCGCTCACTATCGATATCAGCGACCGCCAGACTGACGACCTCCGAGACCCGCAAACCCGCGGCATACGCTGCGGTCAATGCTGCCCGCGCCTTCAGCGACGATACGGCTCCGAGAAATCGGACGACCTCATCAGCGCTCAATATGGCCGGCAATTTTTGCGGCGTCCGGGCATAGGTAATCCGCTCAGGGATCTCGGCTTGACCAAGCGTCACGCCATAAAAGAAGCGAAGGGCGCAGACAGTCTGGTTCAGCGCCGGCCACGAAATGCCTTGGGAAACCAGATGAACTTGAAATGCGCGAACATCTTCGAGCCCAAGCTTGTCCGGTGAATGGCCAAAATAATGGCTGAAGCGCTTGACCGCATGAATATATGACCGTTGCGTCGCTGGTGACATGTTGCGGATCATCATGTCGTCAATCATACGGCGGCGCAGCGGACTTACCGCTGTCGTGGTATCAGCCGTGGGATGGTCTCCTGGTCAAAGGTTGGTCTCAGTAACCAAACCTTCCCATCAGGAGGCCATTCCAGCCAATAGCTACGCCAGTCCCGCGTCAGCGGGTTCGTTCAATCCCCTTACCCCGGCATCAACCAACGCCCCTCCCCAACAAGACAAAGAAAAGCCCGCCGGTCTGGATAGACCGGCGGGCTTTCTATTGTGGTTTGATTAGCCGTTAAGCAGATCAGAAACCGAAGGTGATGCCACCGCGATAGGCAGTGCCGCCATCGCTCTTCAGGCTGGTGGAAACACCAGCGTTGATGGCGATGTTTTCGCTGATCAGGAAGCCCAGCTGAGCAGCAACAGCGGCCTGGCTTTCATAGCCACCGACGTTGACGGTCAGGTTGAACTTCTTGTTAGGCAGGAACATGCCGCCCGACAGGGCAACAGCCGTGGCGATGCCGCGATCAGCATGCAGACGGTTGTTCGAAACCAGCGAAGAGAGGCTGGAGACGGTGCCGCTCAGCGCGGTAACATTGGCATTGGTCGCGGACAGTTGACCATAATTCACGGCATCGCTTGGTGCCGATCCAGCAGCCACACCAGTGACCCGAGCATTACCAGCGTTGATGCTTGCGCCGGATGGCAGGATAAGCCCAGCAGTGTTGGCGTTGATAGCACCAGTGGAGTTTACCGTGCCACCCGTAACAGTGGTAGCTGCAACTGTGCCGGTCGTTGTCAGGCCTGACGAAGTCAGCGAGGTGCTGCTGACCGGTGTAGCGCCCATAACTACTGCAACGCTGCCCGGTGTCCCGGCAGTGTAAGTGGCGGTGCCGTTGTAGGTCGAGTACGTTGTGCCCGATGTGGTGATGATGAGATCGTTCTCGACAACACCGCGTGTGTTACCGGTGATCGCTCCAACGGTATCCACATTAGCAGCATAAGCTACGCCGCCAGCTGCGTTGGCGTTCGTCGTGTTGGCCTGCACAGTGATTCCGCTTACCGAAGAAGTTGAACCAACGACAGTCGGGGCAGTAACGCCGCTTACGCTAACCAATGTCAACGGAGACGTAGTCGGATTGCTGTAAGTCGTCGTTGTGGTGATTACCGAGGTTGCGCCACTGACGGCAGTTGCGCCGGCGGTGCCGGTCAGTGTGTAAGGGACGCTATTGACAGTGCCGCTTGACGAAATCGCGGCGGCAGCAAGAGAAGTGTTGACCGAACCAGATGACGTGGTCGTGTAAGTGGTCTGAAAGGGCGCTGTCGCAGGGTTGCCAGAAATAGGAGAAACCACTGCAGGCGAGCTACCAGCGACGAACGTTCCTGTTGTGGCTGTGCCGCCAGTTGAAGTTACGTTACCAGCGGGGGGAGGAGCAGCAACCGCTGCTGTTGCAGATATCAGGGCAATCGTCAGTGACGAGCCGAGAAGCTTGAAATTTTTCATATTAGTACCTTCCACTTCGCGTTAACTAGGTATTTAAATTGAACACAACACGGAACGGCACCGCTTTACGGCTACCGCTACGACCCACTAAGCCAATATGAGAAAATGCCCCTCACTTGCCCCCGTTCAGCATCATCCTGCATCAGGACAATTGCTTTGCAGCCGGATGCCTAAGCCTTAGCAGTGCGGCGGTCAAGTCTGGACGACATTGTGTGATAACATTGTTTACAGTCAATGGACTGGATTTCGGGGGTAATTATGGTTTCGAATTACAACTGAACAAATGGTGCAATCGTTTTGTTGTGGAAATAGACAATAGCGCATCACTTGCCCCGCCGCCATGCCGACCAAAAAGCCACCAGTCCGAACATAATGGCACCTGCCCGGCGAAAGCGACAAGCAGGCATTGCATTCCTGCGCAAACCCGCTAAGCGCCCCCCTTCCCCGCAACAGCAGGGATTCGAAGAAAGCCGGAGGGGCCCCGCATTCCCGCGGATCAGCCAGCGATCGGTTACAGTGATAAGGATGCCGCCGTGCCGCTCTATGAGCACGTGTTCCTGGCC
>JBDSGA010000169.1:0-3446 GCA_039919235.1 Thermomonas sp.
TAACTGTGGCCGGTGACCCAGCCGACATCGGCGGTGCACCAGAACACGTCGTCATCGCGCAAGTCGAACACGCTCTCATGCGTGTAGGCCGCCCACAGCAGATAGCCGCCGGTGGTATGCAATACACCCTTCGGTTTGCCGGTACTGCCGGAGGTGTAGAGGATGAACAACGGATCTTCCGCATTCATGCGTTCGGGCTCACACGTGACTGGTTGCGCATCGACCACCGCGTCATACCAGCGGTCGCGCGGCATCTGCATGTCGACCGCGCCGCCGGTATGGCGCACCACCAGCACCGTTTCCACGGAATTGGTGCCTGGCATTGCCAGTGCCTCGTCCACATTTGCCTTCAATGGCACATGCTTGCCACCACGCAGGCCTTCGTCGGCGGTGATGATGAGCTTGCTGGCGCAATCACTGACGCGGTCAGCGATCGAGTGCGGGGCGAACCCACCGAACACCACCATGTGCACCGCGCCGATGCGTGCGCAAGCCAGCATCGCCACTACGGCTTCGGGAATCATCGGCAGATAGATGGTGACGCGGTCGCCCTTGGCCACACCGAGGTTGCGCAGCGCATTGGCCAGCTTGCACACCCGCGCGTGCAACTCGCGATAGCTGATGCGCTGGACTTGCCCGTCCGGCGAATCCGGTTCGAAGATCAGTGCGATCTTGTCGCCACGCGTGTCGAGGTGCCGGTCCAGGCAATTGACGCTCGCATTCAGCTGCCCATCGGCAAACCAGCGAATGCGGAAATCATCCGCATCGAAGCTGACATCCTTGATTTGCGTCGGCACCCGCATCCAGTCCAGTCGGTTGGCAGCATCGGCCCAAAACGCATGCGGATCCTGCCGTGACTGCACATGCATGCGCTGGTAATCATCTCGCTTGATACGGGCGTTGGCGGCGAACTCTGCAGGTACCGGATACAGCTCGGCAGTCATGGCGATGCTCTCCTTCGACGGATTAATGAGTGTAGCGCCCTGACTTCCTGCACATGTTTCCAACGAAGACCGGCCCACTATCGCAGGGTCTCTCACGTTCGAGGATCCAGCATGACGTCCACATTCCTACGTCGCGGCGCGCTTGCGCTCGCGATCCTGTTTGCCCTGTCCGGTTGCGACCGCAATCCTTCCAGTGCGGATACGACCGCACAAACGGCTCCTGCAGAGGCCAACATGCCTGCCGCGGCCCCGACCAGCGGCATCGACCAGGCCGGCATCGACAAGACGGTGCAGCCAGGCGACGACTTCAACGCCTACGCGAATGGCGCATGGCTCAAGACCGCGGAAATTCCTGCGGATCGTTCCAGCACCGGCGCGTTCGTGAAAGTGTTCGAGCTGTCCGAGCAACGCAACAAGGACCTGATCCAGTCGATTGCCGCATCCAAGCCGGCGGCCGGCACCGACGCCGCCCGCATCGCCGATTACTACGCTGCGTTCATGGACGATGCAACGATCGAAACGCGTGGCCTGGAACCACTCAAGCCGCGTCTGGAGCAGATCGACGGCATCGCCGACAAAACCGCGCTTGCGCAAGTCATGGGCGAGAACTTGCGAGTCGACGTGGATCCACTCAACAACACCAACTACCAGACCGAGCACCTGTTCGGCTTGTTCGTCAGTCAAGGCCTGGAAGATCCGCAGCACAGCTATCCCTACTTGCTGCAGGGAGGTTTGGGCATGCCCAACCGCGACTACTACCTGTCCAGCGACGCCAAGATGGTCGCGTTGCGCAGTCAATACCGCGGCTACGTGACGGCAATGCTCGATCAAGCCGGCATCAAGGACGCCAAGACCAAGGCGCAGTCGATCCTCGCGCTTGAAACCAAGATCGCCAAGGCGCAGGCCAGCATCGTGGACACCGAGAACATCCACAAAGCCAACAATCCATGGACCATGGACGACTTCACCAAGAAGGCGCCCGGACTGGATTGGGCAACCTATTTCAAGGCTGGCGGCATCGGCGATGCGAAGACCATCTACGCCTGGCAGCCGGATGCGATAGCCAAGCTATCCGCACTGGTCGCCAGCGAGCCGCTGCAGGTGTGGAAGGATTTCCTCGCGTTCCACACACTCAACCACAACGCGGGCCTGCTACCGAAGGCTTACGCCGATCTCAGCTTCGGTTTTTACGGCACCGCGCTATCGGGCACGCCGCAACAACGCGACCGCTGGAAGCGTGCACTGGGCGCGGTCAACAACGACTTGGGCGATGCCGTCGGCAAGCTTTATGCGGACAAATATTTCCCGGCCTCGTCACGCGAACAGGTGCAGCAACTGGTGGCCAACCTGCTGGCAGTGTTCCCCGAGCGCATCGACAAGCTCGAGTGGATGAGCGCAGCCACCAAGGCCAAGGCGAAGGAAAAGGTCGCCGCGACCAAGGTCGGTATCGGCTATCCAGACAGCTGGCGTGATTACGCGTCGCTGGAGATCAAGCCCGATGATGCCTTCGGCAATGCGGTCCGCGCCGAACAAGCCGAAACCCGACACCAGTTGGCCAAGCTCGGCAAACCGGTGGATCGCGCCGAATGGTGGATGAACCCGCAAACGGTCAACGCGGTCAACCTGCCGCTGCAGAACGCGCTCAATTTCCCGGCCGCCATCCTGGAAGCGCCGTTCTTCGATCCCAAGGCGGATGCGGCGGCCAACTACGGCGCGATCGGCGCAGTGATCGGCCACGAGATCAGCCACAGCTTCGACAACCTGGGCGCGGAGTTCGACGCCACCGGCAAGCTGCAGAACTGGTGGACGCCGGAAGATTCGGCCCACTTCAAGGCCGCCGGCAAACAGCTGATCAAGCAATACGATGCCTATGAACCATTACCAGGACTGCACATCAATGGCGAACAGACCCTGGGCGAGAACATCGCCGACCTGGCCGGCCTGCAGGTCGCGCACGAGGCCTACCTGAAATCACTGGGTGGCAAACCTGCGCCGGTGATTGATGGCCTGAGCGGCGACCAGCGGTTCTTCCTGGCCTTCGGGCAGGTCTGGCGCACCAAGATGCGCGATGAAGCGTTGCGTTCGCGGGTGATCGGCGATGGCCATTCGCCCGGCAGTTTCCGCGCGCAAACCGTGCGCAACATCGATGCGTGGTACGACACCTTTGGTGCGAAGCCGGGTCAGAAGCTCTATCTGGAACCGAAGGATCGGGTCAGGATCTGGTAAGCGATCCGCGCATCACGCTAACGAAAACGCCGGCTGCAAAGCCGGCGTTTTTTATGGCCGGTGTCGACCTTAAGCGGTCGTCGATTGGAAGGTCTTCGATCCGGATCCGTCTGCTTATGGGGCACTGACCTGGAAATTGGGGGGACATTGCCCCCGAATTCAGTGTGCAGAGCTGGGTGCATCGGTGGTGGATACGCCACGGCTAACGCCCCTGGCCCGGGCGCTTCGTAGCGCCCTGTTCGAACTGACTGGCGGGCGCGCGGCTCGGAAGTCAGG
>JBDSGA010000170.1:0-5048 GCA_039919235.1 Thermomonas sp.
GCGGAGCGCGCGGCGCTGCGCAAGCGGCCACCGCACATCCTGGTCACCACCCCGGAATCGCTGTACGTGCTGCTGGGCTCCGAATCGGGACGCGCGATGTTGTCCGGCGTGCGCAGCGTCATTGTCGATGAAATCCACGCGCTGGTGCAAAGCAAGCGCGGCAGCCATCTGTCGCTATCGCTGGAGCGGCTGGATGCACTGAGTGGTCAGCGTGCGTCGCGAATTGGCTTGTCTGCCACCCAGAAACCCATCGCGGAGGTCGCGAAATTCCTGGTGGGAGCGGGCCGCAGCGGTTCCCAAGACTGCACGATTGTCGATATCGGCCATGCGCGCACGCGTGACTTGGCGCTGGAGTTGCCGCCGGTGCCGCTGCAGCCGGTGATGTCGACCGCGCAGTGGGACCTGGTCTACCAACGCATCGCCGAATTGGTTGAACAGCACGCCACCACCCTTGTGTTCGTCAACACCCGACGCATGGCGGAGCGCGCCGCACGTCACTTGGGTGAATTGCTCGGCAAGGAACATGTAGCGGCACATCACGGCAGCTTGGCAAAGGAGTTTCGTCTCGATGCCGAACAGCGCCTCAAGGCTGGCCAACTCAAGGTGCTGGTCGCGACCGCGTCACTGGAACTGGGCATCGATATCGGGGATGTCGACCTGGTCTGCCAGATCGGCGCCACGCGTTCGATCGCCGCGTTCCTGCAGCGCGTCGGCCGCGCCGGCCACCAGGTAGGGGGCATTCCCAAGGGCCGTTTGTTCCCTACCTCGCGTGATGAATTGCTCGAATGCGCAGCGCTTCTGGACAGCGTGCGTCGTGGCGAACTGGATGCATTGATCATGCCGCCAGCGCCACTGGATGTGCTGGCCCAGCAGGTCGTGGCAGAGGTCGCCTGCCGCGAATGGGATGAAGACGCGCTATTCGAGATGATCTGCCTTGCGTGGCCTTACGCGGCGTTGAGCCGCAAGGATTACGACGATGTCCTGAAGATGCTGGCGGAAGGCTTCACCACGCGGCGAGGAGCGCGTTCGGCTTACCTGCATCGCGATGTGGTGCATCGGAAGCTGCGCGGGCGCAAGGGCGCGCGCCTGACCGCGACGATGTCAGGCGGCACCATTCCCGACACCGGCGATTACCAGGTCGTGCTGGAGCCGCAGGCAACGATGATCGGCACGGTCAACGAAGACTTCGCCATCGAGTCGATCGCTGGCGACATTTTCCAGTTGGGCAATGCCAGCTATCGGATCCTGCGCGTGGAAGCGAGCCGCATGCGCGTTGAAGACGCGCAAGGCCTGCCTCCCAGCATCCCGTTCTGGTTGGGCGAGGCGCCGGGCCGCAGCATCGAACTGTCGGCCAGCGTGTCGCGGCTGCGGGAAACCCTGCAGTCGCAACTGGAGCAGGGCGGGGAACATGCCGCAAAAATCTGGCTGCTTTCCGAACTGGCGTTGGGCGAATCGGCTGCCGCGCAGATTGCCGAATACGTGGCCGCGCAATTCGCCGGCTTCGGCATGTTGCCCAGCCAATCGACCATTGCGCTGGAGCGCTTCTTCGATGAATCCGGCGGCACCCAGCTGGTCATCCATTCTCCGTACGGCAGCCGCATCAACAAAGCGTGGGGATTGGCGTTGCGCAAGCGCTTTTGCCGCAAGTTCAATTTCGAATTGCAGGCGGCAGCGACTGAAGACGCGATCATCTTGTCGCTGTCGACCAGCCATTCATTCCCGCTGATCGAAGTGATGTCTTACCTGCATTCAAGCAGCGCCGAACAAATACTGGTGCAGGCCTTGCTGGACGCGCCGCTGTTCCCCGCGCGTTTTCGCTGGAACGCGACCACGGCGCTGGCATTGCCACGTTTCATCGGCGGCAAGAAAGTCGTGGCGCAACTGCAGCGGATGAAATCAGAAGACCTGATGGCGACCGTGTTTCCCGACCAGGTCGCGTGCCTGGAAAACATCGTGGGCGAGCGCGAGGTCCCCGACCATCCGCTGGTGGCGCAAACCATGCATGATTGCTTGCGCGAGGCGATGGACGTGGACGGTTGGATTGCGTTATTGCGTGCGCTGGAAAGCGGCGAGGTCCAAGTCATCGCACGCGATCTCACCGGGCCGTCGCCGTTCACCGCGGAAATCCTGAGTGCGCGGCCATATGCCTTCCTCGACGATGCACCGCTGGAAGAGCGCCGCACCCGCGCGGTGCAGGCGCGCGGTTTTGGTGGTGTGGAGCAGGCGGGTGATCTCGGTCGGCTGGATCCTGCGGCGGTGGAAGCCGCACGCGAAGACGCGTGGCCGCAGGCCGGCACCGTCGATGAGATGCACGAAGCGCTGATGGGCGCGGGTGTCATCAGCCAAGGCGAGGCCGAAGCATCTGGCTGGTTTGAGTGGCTGCAAACGCTCGCACAGCTGCGGCGCGCCACGACGCTTCTGGTCAATGGGACGGCGTTGTGGGTCACCGCCGAACGCCTGCCGCAGTTGCAGGCGGTGCACACGGACGCGTCGACCGCTCCGACCATCAATGTGCCGTCGGCGTATGCGCAGGCGTGGACGCGCGAAGACGCGCTGCGTGAACTGGTGCGCGCACGCCTCGGGGCGATGGGGCCGGTAACGGCCGCAGCGATTGCCGCCGCGTTGGTGGTGCCATGTGCCACTGCAGATTTCGCACTGCTGGGGTTGGAGCAGGAGGGCTTCGTGATGCGTGGGCGGTTCAGTGCCGGCGCCGGGGTAGATGAATGGTGCGAGCGCCATCTGCTAGCGCGCATCCATCGCAATACCATCGGCAAGTTGCGCCGCGAGATCGAACCGGTCGAGGTGCGCGACTACGTGCGCTTCCTGTGCGACTGGCAACGCGTATCGCCGGGCACGCGGGGCAGTGGCCCTGACGCACTGGCCAGCGTGCTGGCGCAACTGGAAGGCTTCGAGGCTGCGGCCGGCAGTTGGGAATCCGAAGTGCTGCCCGCCCGCATCAAGGATTACTCGATCACCTGGCTCGATGATCTGTGCACCGCCGGCCGCATTGCTTGGTCGCGCCTGCGCGCAGGTGGTGGCGACGCCGGTGGCACGCTGGTTCGCGCTGCGCCGATCGTGCTGCTGCCGCGTCGCGAACTGAGTCGGTGGACGCGGTTGGCCACCAATGGCCGCGACGAGGATGCGGTGATCTCTTCGCGCGCGCAAAAAGTTCTGGATGGCTTGCACGAACGCGGCGCATTGTTCTTTGATGAATTGATCGATGCGACTGCGCTGCTGCATGCGGAACTGGAAGATGCGTTGGCGGAGTTGGTCGCGCGCGGACGCGTGAGTTGCGACAGCTATTCTGGCTTGCGCGCCTTGTTGATGCCGGCATCCAAGCGCCCGTCGACGTTTGGCCGACGCGGGCGTCGCGCTTCGTTGATGGGCATCGCCGATGCCGGGCGCTGGAGTGCAGCGCGACGAATCGAATCCGATGGAAAGACCGACCCGGAGATGCTGGAGCATGTCGCCCGCGTACTGCTGCGACGTTACGGCGTGGTCTGCTGGCGCTTGCTGGAACGCGAGGCGCCGTGGCTGCCGCCTTGGCGTGAATTATTGCGCGTCTATCAGCGGTTGGAAGCGCGCGGTGAACTGCGCGGCGGACGCTTCATCGCTGGCGTGGTTGGCCAACAATTCGCGTTGCCCGAAGCGGTGGCCAGCCTGCGCGCGGTGCGCAAGCGTGCGCATGACGGCGCGATGATTGCGGTCTCGGCCAGCGATCCGCTAAACCTGCTTGGCGGGATTATTGCGGGCGATAAAGTACCGCGACAGCCAGGTGCGCGCTTGCTGCTGCGAGACGGCATACCGATCGCCTCGTTCGTGGCGGGCGAAATGCGAATACTGGTCGTTTTGTCTTCGGTCGATGAACAGTCCGCGCGCGCGATTCTGCTACGCGACCCAAGTGCTCGCGCACCATCGTCCGTGTCTTCCGGTCCGCTAGGGCTGCACGCCTGATCGGACATGAAAACGCCGCCCGAAGGCGGCGTTTTGGTCTTGCATCCACATGGATTTACTTGGTGGTCAAGCCGCGGCGTTCCAGCAGCGGCTTGATGTCCGGCTCCTGGCCTGAGAAATCCCGGAACAGCTGCAACGCGTCCTTGCTGCCGCCACGGGAGAGCAGGGTGGCGCGGAAGCGGTCACCGTTCTCGCGGGTGAGGCCGCCGTGCTGCTTGATCCACTGCACGGTATCTGCGTCCAGTACTTCGGACCAGATATAGCCGTAGTAGCCCGCCGCGTAGCCACCCATGATGTGGCTGAAGTACGCCGTCCGGTAGCGCGGCGGCACCACGGTGAAGTCGACACCGTCCTTGTGCAGCGCGTCCGCCTCGAACGCAATGACTCCAGCCGCGTCGGGCATCTGCGCCGCCGACAGCTGGTGCCAGCGCTGGTCGAGCATCGCCGCGCCGAGGTACTCGGTGGTGGTGAAGCCCTGGTTGAACTTGGAGCTGGCCAGCACCTTGTCGAGCAGTTCCTTCGGCATCGGCGCGCCGGTCTCGTAGTGCTTGGCGTAGTTGGCCAGCACCGACGGCCAGTCAGCCCACATCTCGTTGACCTGCGACGGGTACTCGACGAAGTCGCGCGGCACGCTGGTGCCGGTGAAATAGGGGTACTTCACGTTCGAGAACATGCCGTGCAGCGCATGGCCGAACTCGTGGAACGTGGTGGTGACCTCGTCCCAGGTCAGCAGCGTCGGCTTGCCGTCGGCGGGCTTGGGGATGTTGAGGTGGTTGGCCACCACCGGCAGGAAGCCGCTGAGTTCGGACTGGTCGACGTAGGAGTTCATCCAGGCGCCGCCCTGCTTCGAATCGCGGGCGTACATGTCGGCGATGAAGATCGCCAGCTGCTTGCCGTCGCGGTCCATCACGTCGAAGGTGCGCACCGAGGGCTCGTAGACCGGCAGGTCCTTGCGTTCCTTGAAGGTCAGGCCGTAGAGCTGGTTGGCGGCGTAGAACACGCCGTCGGTCTG
Organism: Thermomonas sp.; assembly: GCA_039919235.1. GTDB lineage: Bacteria > Pseudomonadota > Gammaproteobacteria > Xanthomonadales > Xanthomonadaceae > Thermomonas. Next base: position 4,967 of record JBDSGA010000170.1, read on the forward strand.
TACGTGGTCGAGCTCCAGGTAGGGCTTGAGCTGCGACTCGTCGAAGTTGTAGCGCTCCTGGCGCACCTTCTCGGCGTAATAG
>JBDSGA010000171.1:0-2500 GCA_039919235.1 Thermomonas sp.
ACGGTCGGCCGCAGCGGCAATGACCTGCATTACCGTGGTTACGACATCCACGACCTGGCGACCAAATCCACTTTCGAGGAAGTCGCCCATTTGCTGGTACACGGCACGTTGCCGACGCAGTCGCAGCTCAATGCGTACAAGACCAAGCTCAAGCGCTTGCGTGGTCTGCCGGCGATCGTCACCGATGTGCTGGAACTGGTGCCCGCGAATGCGCATGCGATGGACGTCTTGCGTACCGGCTGCTCGATGCTGGGCACGGTGTTGCCGGAACGCGAAGGCCACCCGGCGAGCGAGGCGCGTGAGATCGCAGACAAACTGATCGCGAGCTTCGGATCGATGTTGCTGTACTGGTGGCACTTCACCCGCAACGGTCGTCGCATCGATGTAGAAACCGATGACGACAATGTCGCCGCGCATTTTTTGCATCTGCTGCATGGCGAGCCGCCAAGTGCGCTGCATGCCGATGCGCTGGACAAGTCGTTGATTCTGTATGCCGAGCACGAGTTCAATGCGTCGACCTTCGCCGCTCGTGTGATTGCGGGTACCGGCAGCGACATGCATAGCTGCATCACCGGCGCGATTGGTGCGCTGCGCGGGCCGAAGCATGGCGGTGCGAATGAAGTGGCGATGGACATCATCAGCCGCTACGACAGTGCCGATGCCGCCGAGTCAGACATCCGCGCGCGGATGGAGAAGAAGGAAATCATCATTGGCTTCGGCCACCCGGTTTATACGATTGGCGATCCGCGCAATCCGATCATCAAGGAGATCAGCCGTTCGTTGTGCAAGGAAGGCGGCAACCAGGTGTTGTTCGACGTGTCCGAGCGCATCGAGAACCTGATGATGGACAGCAAGAAGATGTTCCCGAACCTGGACTGGTACAGCGCCAGCGCGTATCACATGCTCGGCATCCCGACTCAGATGTTCACCCCGCTGTTCGTGATCGCCCGCACCACTGGGTGGAGCGCGCACGTGATCGAACAGCGCGAGGACGGCAAGATTATTCGTCCCAGCGCGACGTACGTTGGCCCGGAAGACCGCGCGTACGTGTCGATCGAACAGCGCTGACCGATCAAACACACGCACATGAAAAGGCCGCGCATTGCGCGGCCTTTTTCGCATGGAGCGATTGGATCAGTGAGGTATCAAGCCAGACCTTCAGCCTTGAGCGCGGCCTGCACGCCGGGATCTGCTTGCATCCGCTGCTTGAACGCGACCACGTTGGCCAGATCCGATACATCCATCTCCATCGCGTCGGCCCAGCGCAGGGTGATGTAGAAGTAGGGGTCGGCAACGCTGCGGAAGCCGGCCAGCCACTGTTTGTCCTCAAGTGTGGTGTTGGCGGTTTCGAAGAGCTTGCGGATGCGCTTGCGGGCCGCAGCCTTGATCGCTTCGTGGTGGGTCGGGTCCTCGCTGAAGATGCCCGGGCTGAACAACGGACTGAATGCTGGATGCAGGTCGGAGTTGCAGAATGCCAGCCACTTGCACGCGATCGCGCGGTGCTGTGCACTACCATCGCCGGCGAGCCTGGCATCGGGTGCCCTATCAGCGATGTAACCCATGATTGCCGCGTTCTGGGTCAGCACGAATTGCCCGCCATCGGTGGCGGCAACGTCGGTAAGGGCAGGCACGGTGCCCGAGGGATTGATTGCGAGGTAAGAGGGTTCCTTCAAGGTCGTCGCATTCATGACCTCGAATTCGAACGGTTGGCCGGTCCATTGCAGGGCGATATGGTCGGCGGTCGAGCAGGCACCGGGTTTGGTATAGAGTTTCATCGGGTCTTCACTGTGTGGGGGCAGGCGACCACTATCCAATATTGGCGATGAAGCTTCGATCATGTTGGGCGAAACGGATCGTTGCACCGGCCATGATTCAGGAGCGGCGCGGCTTCAGGCTCTGTACCTTGTAGAACGTATGATCGCCAATCGTCGCCACTTCATAGGCGGTGCGCCAGCTTGGGCTGGCAATGGCGCTGGCCGCGAAGTGGCTGGCACCAGGCACCACCAATTTGCGCTGCGCGGGTGGCAACGCCCAGTTGCGCTCGGACTCCAGCGCAATGGTGACGGCCTCGGCCCACGCTTCCGAGTTCGACAACCGGAATTGCGGTGAAACGATCGTGGGTGCGAACTGCTTGCGCGCGGTCACCACTTGGCAGACGTTGCGACCCCACAGGCCGCTGTCGCGACGACGCAGGGCCACTTCTGCCACGGCTTGCTGGCCACGCACGGATTGATCGCGGGCTTCCAGGTAGACGGTGGTGGACAGGCACAGCGAATCTGCGGCCGGCTGCGGTAACACGTGGCTCGATAGCCAGAGGATCCAGGCTAATTTCATGTGGTGCTCCTTGCTCCGTTTCGGCATGCGCTATCCCGCGCGGCAATCCGCACGATCGGCAACACGTCATGGCGTACTGGGGAGGGCGGCAGCTCTGAGGCGACCTGATGCCCGGGCGCAAAGGCCGCAGGATTGCGTGCTCGCGCCGGATCCCGCCAAGTCTGGG
>JBDSGA010000172.1:0-12124 GCA_039919235.1 Thermomonas sp.
TCGACATCTTTTCCATGTACTTCGGGTCCATGGTGTCGTGGGCAGCGCCGATGACCAAGGTTGGCACCGTGATGTCCTTCAGGTCATTGGTGCGATCCCAATTAACCAGAATGCCGCTGGCCCCCATCTCGCTGGGTCCCTGCATCGGCACATAGACTTTCTTGTTTGTCTTGGCGAAGGCGCGCACGACCGGATCCGGCCATGAAGCAGCAGGCATGCGCAGTGCGTGTGCCTCATAGAAGGGCCGCAACAGTGCTTCGTAGCGTGGATCGTCGTATTTCTTAGCGGCTTCCAGCGCGAGGATGTCCTTCAAGGCCTTCTGGTCCATCTGAGGCATCAGGACGTCGTGAGCGTATGTGTTGTACGCGGGGATGCTGGACATCATGTTGGAAATCACCAGGCACTTGAGGTGTTGCTGGTATTTCAATGCGTATTCGATGGCGAGCACACCACCCCATGAGTGGCCGAGCAGGCAGAAGTTGTCCTTGTCCAGATGCAACGCCTGGCGCACCTGTTCGACCTCGTCGACATAGTGCTCGATGCTGAGGAACGGCGTCATGTCATCGGGCTGGTCGCTGTAGGCAGAACCCAGCTGGTCGTAGTAGTAGTACTCGATGCCGGCAGCCGGCAAGAAGCTGTCGAAGGCTTCAAAGTATTCGTGGGTGCCGCCGGGACCGCCATGCAGGAGCAGGACTTTCAGCTTCGGATTGTTGCCGACGCGCTTGGTCCAGACCTTGAAGTCGCCGGACGGCGTGTGGATCGGGATCATCTTGACGCCGCCTGCGAATACATCGTCGCGGCCGGTGTTGTCGAAGTAAGTCGCAGGGTTCGCCGATGCGGCAGGCGCCTGCGTGGATGCTGGCGACACCGGCGTCGTAGTGCGATCGCAGCCTCCCAGCAGGACCAGGCTGGCCAGAAGAGCCGGAAGCAGCTTGCGCATGACGTACTCCAACAATGGAAGCCGCGAGGATGTCACGACTTTCCACCCGCAACAACGCGACGGACGAATGCCGTCCCGGTTGCTGGATCAGCCCGCGTCCAGCGCATGCGCATGTTCGCGCGTGGCCATGAATTCCACCCCGGGCGAACGTTCTTGCGCCAGCTGCAGGTTCACGCGCGTCGGCGCCAGATAGACCAAGTGGCCGGCGCCATCCAGCGCCAGGTTCATCGCGTTTTTCTCGCGGAACTCTTCCAGTTTCTTTGCATTGCCGCACTTGATCCAGCGTGCGGTGCTGACTTGCACCTGTTCGAATGAGGCCTCCACGCCGTACTCGTCCTTGAGCCGATAGGCGACCACTTCGAACTGCAACACGCCGACCGCGCCCAACACCAGGTCATTGCTCATCAGCGGCTTGAAGAACTGGGTGGCACCTTCTTCCGATAACTGAGCCAGACCCTTCTGCAATTGCTTGAGCTTGAGCGGATCGCGCAGGCGCGCGCGGCGGAACAGTTCCGGCGCGAAGTTGGGGATGCCGGTGAACGCGAGCTTCTCGCCTTCGGTGAAGGTGTCACCGATCGAGATGGTGCCGTGGTTGTGGATGCCGATGACATCGCCGGGGAACGCGGTTTCGGCGATCTCGCGATCCGACGCCATGAACGTCAGCGCATTGGCCAGTTTGAAGTCCTTGCCGGTGCGTTGATGGAAGGCCTTCATGCCAGCGGTGAACTTGCCCGAACACACCCGCATGAACGCCACGCGGTCACGGTGCATCGGATCCATGTTGGCCTGGATCTTGAACACGAAGCCGGTGAGCGTGGGCTCTTCCGGCGCCACATCGCGGGTCAAGGTTGCACGCGGACGTGGTGATGGCGCGTTCTCGACGAAGAAATCCAGCAGCGGCTGCACCCCGAAGTTGTTGACGCCGGACCCGAAGAACACTGGCGATTGCTTGCCGGCCAGGTATGCGTCGCGGTCGAATGAATGGCTGGCGCCTTGCACCAGTTCGAGTTGCTCGCGTACTTCAGCCAGCATGTTCGCGCCGATGCGTGCCTCGACTTTTGGATCGTCGAGCGAGGCGAAGATCGTCGAATCCTGGCGGGTGAAGTTGCGGCCTGTTTCGTACAAATGCACTTCACCGGTCAGAAGGTGGACGACGCCCTTCAGGCGATTACCCATGCCAATTGGCCACGTCACTGGCGCGCACTGGATGCCGAGCACGGATTCGATCTCGTCCAGCAAGTCGATCGGGTCCTTGCCTTCGCGGTCGAGCTTGTTGACGAAGGTCATGATCGGCGTATCGCGCAGGCGGCACACCTCCATCAGTTTGATGGTGCGTTCTTCCACGCCCTTGGCGACGTCGATCACCATCAGCGCCGAATCCACCGCGGTCAGCACGCGATAGGTGTCCTCGCCGAAGTCGGCGTGACCGGGCGTGTCCAGCAGATTGATGACGCGCCCTTCGTACGGGAACTGCATCACCGAACTGGTGACCGAGATCCCGCGCTCCTTCTCCAGCGCCATCCAGTCGGACGTCGCATGCCGCGCGGCCTTGCGGCCCTTGACCGAACCCGCCATCTGGATCGCGCCGCCGAACAGCAGGAGCTTTTCGGTCAGCGTGGTCTTGCCGGCATCGGGGTGGGAAATGATGGCAAAGGTGCGGCGGCGCGCAGCTTCTGAGGTGACTTCTGACATGGCGGAATTATACCGGCGCGGACACCGTGCCCGTGCCGACCTACCCCGCGATCACAGGGGTCAGCGAACGCCACGCATGCGGAACGGGATCGAGACCAGGCGCATGCCGCGGTTGACCTGCACCGCGAAGTGCAGGTGCGGGCCGGTGGTAAACCCGGTATTGCCGGACAGTCCGATCTGCTCGCCTGCCTGTACCTGTTGACCGACCCGGGCCAGCACGCCACTCGTCTTGAGGTGCGCATACAGGGCCATGGTCCCGTCGGCATGCAGGATGCGCACGAAATTGGCGCGACCGCCGTAGGCTTCCTTCTTCAGCCCCGCCTTGCTGAAATCCGATTCGACCTGCATGACGGTGCCGGCACGTGCGGCGATGACGGGCGTTCCGATGTCGGCGGCGAAATCCAGCGCATAGCGGTTTTGTTCGTCGTCATGGCTGAACTGGCCATCGAAGCCTTGGTCGATCCGGCTGCGTGGCTGGTGTAATGGAGGCAAGTATTCGACCTCCATCGGGCGGGCGCTGGGATTGCCCGGCACGCCGCGCAGGCTCAATTCAAATGAGCCGTTCCGACCCGGAGCTTCGGCACCCATGCGCGCTACCAGCACGCTGCCGCGCGCAGGCACGGTGGCGCGAGCCGGTAGTGCAGGTTCGCTGTGCACATTGTTGCTGCTGGTGAACGACAGCAACACCTCGATCGGTCCGGCCAGGCTGTTGTCGGCCCAGACCAGGTAATTGCCGTCACCTGCTTCAACCCGCAGCCGCGCGATGGCGCGGGGTTCGACCGGAACCGGAATCACCCGCACCTTCGCCTTCGGCACGCTTTGAGGTTGGCGGTCGCCGTAATGGACGACACCACGCTGGTCGACCCAGCGATACACCTGCGTGCTGCTAGCCATGATTGGCAAGGCCCACGCCAGCAGGACAAGCGTGGCCTTCAGCATCGTGCGGAGGGAGTGGATTGAAGCCATTCGCCAAGTATGTCGGAAGCGCTTGACTCAGTCCTAAATGCAGCTGCAAGAAATAATATCGCTTCATGCGGATAAAGCGATTGACTATGCCCAAGCGTATCCCCATACTGCGGCCATCCATCGAGACCGGCTGAGGGACAGGCCCGAAGAAGCCGGGGCAACCTGATGGAGATGACCTGGGTGGTTGTCTTCATCGCGGTGCCAAATCCTGCGGGGACCTGCGTGTCCACCGGAAGATGGTTGCGCTGTCGTGCATATCGCGACTCCCGCACCCGCCGACGTGCTCGGCCTTCCGGTTCCCCGCGAGACCCGATGGTTCCATCCATCCGGGGAACCGCCATGAGTCTTGCCGAACGCACCGCACCCAGTCCGCGACCTGCCGAGAGTAGAGCGCGCATGCGTACATCGGCCATCCCCCAAGCCGGGATTGATGCCGTGCGTGGTTGCATCGACGCCGTGTTGCCGACGCGCCATGCCGGGACCCGCAAGGTGCGCATCGCTTATGAAATTGCCGGTGCAGCGTGCGCGCCCGTTGTGTTCGTGGCCGGTGGAATTTCCGCGCATCGACATGTGGCGGCCAATGATTGCGATGCCGCACCGGGCTGGGCCGAAGACTTGTTGGGTACGGGCCGCACGCTGGATCCTGCGCACTGCCAGGTGCTGGCCTTCGATTACATCGGCGCCGATGGCAGTCTGGATGCGCCCATCGACAGCGCCGACCAAGCCGATGCGATTGCGTTGCTCCTGGAAGCGCTAGGGATTGATTGCCTGGAAGCCTTCATCGGCTATTCCTACGGCGCGATGGTCGGCCTGCAACTGGCACAGCGGCATCCGGCGCGCCTGCAACGGCTGGTCGCGGTCAGCGGCGCACATCGCGCGCATCCATATGCGGCAGCGTGGCGCGCGTTGCAACGCAAGGCGGTGGCACTTGGCCAGCTGCAATGCGCGGACGAGCAAGGTCTGTCGCTGGCACGCCAGTTCGCCATGCTGAGCTACCGCACACCGGAAGAATTCGGTGAGCGTTTCGATGCGCCTCCCACACTGAAGAACGGCCGCGTCTGCGTCGCCGCGGAAGACTACCTGGATGCCGCCGGGGCGAAGTTCGTCGCCCGCATCTGCAGCACGGCATGGCTGCGGCTCTCCGAGTCGATCGACCTGCACGTGATCGATCCGACGCTGATCACGGTCCCGACCACGGTGATCGCAGTGGAAGGCGACCGGCTGGTGCCGTTGTCCGATGCGGTGACGCTGGTGGAAGGATTGGGTTTGAACGGAAACCTGCGCGTGCTGCGTTCGCGCTACGGACATGACGCGTTCCTGAAGGAAGGCGATCGCATCGATGCACTGCTGAGTGCGGCGTTGCGCCACGACATCATTGGAGAAACCGCATGAGCTTCGACAGCAGCGACACCGCTTCTATCCATCCGGTGGATTGCAACATCGCGACACGTGCCGTGCGCGCGGGCATCGACCGCGACACCGCGTTCGGTGCAGTAACACCGCCGCTGGTGCTGTCGTCAAACTTCAGCTTCGCCGGCTTCAACGAGAAGCGCCAATACGACTACTCACGCAGCGGCAACCCGACCCGCGACCTGCTCGGCGAAGCATTGGCGCAACTGGAAGGCGGCGCCGGTGGCGTGGTGACCTCGACTGGCATGTCGGCGATCACGTTGGTGCTGAATGCGTTGTTGCAGCCGGGTGATCGCTTGGTGGTGCCACACGATTGCTACGGCGGCAGCTGGCGCTTGTTCAATGCGCTGGCGAAAAAGGGAGCATTCGAACTGGTCACCGCCGATCTGACCGATCCGCGTGCATTGGCCGAGGCGCTCGCGGTGCCCGCGGATGGTCGCGCGCCCGCTCTGATCTGGATTGAAACGCCGTCCAACCCGCTGCTGCGGATCACCGACCTGCGCTTCGTGATCGATGCCGCGCACAAGGCCGGCGCGCTGGTGGTCGTCGACAACACATTTTTGTCGCCAGCGCTGCAGCGCCCCATCGCCGACTTCCAGGCCGACGTGGTGGTGCATTCGACCACCAAGTACATCAACGGACATAGCGATGTGGTTGGCGGCGCGGTGATCGCGCGCGATGCGGCGGTGCACGAGCAACTGGGCTGGTGGGCGAATTGTCTGGGCATCACGGGCTCCCCGTTCGACAGCTTCCTGACGCTGCGTGGCCTGCGCACCCTGGATGCGCGCCTGCGGGTGCATCAGGAAAACACCCGGGCGGTGGTCGCATTGCTGGACGGCCACCCGGCGGTGCGTGCGTTGCATTATCCGGGGCTCGCCACGCATCCCGGGCATGCGTTGGCCGCTCGCCAGCAACATGGTTTCGGTGCGATGCTGAGCGTCGAATTGGAAGGAGGCGAGCAGGCAGTGCGCGCATTCGTCGAGGGTCTGCGCTATTTCACCCTGGCCGAATCGCTGGGCGGGGTGGAAAGCCTGGTCGCGCATCCGGCAACGATGACCCACGCGGCCATGAGCGCTGAAGCGCGTGCCGTGGCCGGTATTTCCGATGGCTTACTGCGCCTGTCGGTGGGGATCGAGCATGCAGATGACCTGTGCGCCGATCTCGCAGATGCACTTGCGCGCGTGCAGGCGGCGCTCAAACAGGTTCGCAAGGTCGCCACATGAGTGCCAGGATTGCATCGTTGCGCAATACAAGCGCGCGTTCGTCGCGGGTCGCCCTGCTCGGTACCGGCACGGTGGGCAGTGCGTTGTGGTCGCGCCTGGCCAGCCTGCAGGCCTCGCCATTGGGCGAATGCCTGTCCCTGGTACACGTCGCGAACTCGCGGATCGCGATCAGCAATCCCAAGGGCATTCCCGCCAACACGCCTGAAATCTTCATGCGCAACATGCCGCAGGCCAGTTCGCTGGAGGCGGTGGAGGACGTACTGGGCAACGAGCGCGGCGATGCGCGTGGTGGTCATGGAACGCGCATCGTCATTGATGCCACGGCGTCCGATGAAGTCGCGGCCCAACATGCGGCATGGTTGGCGCGCGGCATCCATGTGGTCACTGCGTGCAAGTTGGGGCAGGGCACGTCGCTGGAGCGTTGGCATGCCATCCAGTCGGCTCGCCATGCCGGCGGGACGTATTACGGCGACAGCGCGACGGTGGGTGCAGGATTGCCGCTATTGCGCAGCTTGCGCGAATTGCAGGCTGGCGGTGATCGCATCGATGCCATTGCAGGCGTGGTGTCGGGCTCGCTGGCGTGGTTGTTCAATCACTACGATGGCTTGCGCCCGTTCTCGGGGTTCGTTCGCCAGGCACGTGATGCCGGCTATACCGAACCCGACCCGCGCGAGGACCTGTCCGGCGAAGACGTGCGCCGCAAGCTGTTGATTCTGGCCCGTGCGGCTGGCTATCCGTTGCATGTCGATGCGGTGCAGGTGATGTCGCTGGTGCCGCCGGGATTGGTGCCACTGACGGCGGCAGCGGTGGACGATGCCTTGCCACTGCTGGATGCGCCGTTGCGGCAGCACTATGCAAGCGCGTACAAGAAGGGCGAGAAGCTGCATTTCATCGCGCGACTGAAGGGCGGCTTGGCGACTATTGGGTTGGAGTCGCTGGCGCCCGATCATCCCTTGGCAGGCGGCGCCGGCACGGACAACAAGGTTGCGATCTGGTCCGACCGCTATCGCGTGCAGCCGCTGGTGATCCAGGGCCCGGGTGCCGGCGCAGCGGTAACCGCTGCCGCGTTATTGGACGACGCACTCGCGATCCATGCGGCAACTGCCCGAGAACGCGGTGATCAGGCCAGCGGATCAATGCCGAAAAACGTGTCGATCGGTTGCGGTCGCTGGAACACATAACCTTGCGCGTAATCCACGTCCAGCCTGCGCAAGTGCCGGAGCTGCGATTCGGTTTCCGCGTGCTCGGCGACGGCGCGTTTGCCCAGCACATGGGCGATGTCGGTAATCGACTTCACCACTGCTTCTGACAAGCCGCCGTTGTCAAGGTCGCGCACGAAGCTGCCATCGATTTTCAGGTAGTCCACGTCGAGGTCGCGCAAGTAGCCGAACGAACAGAACCCGGTGCCGAAATCATCCAGCGCGAAACGGCAGCCAAGCTCACCGACCCGGTCGATGAAGCGCTTGGCGCGGGTCATGTCGCGGACCACGCTGGTTTCGGTGATCTCAAGGCATAACTGCTGCGGCCTCAGTGCGCTGCTGCGCAGGCGTGCAGCGAAATAGTCACCGAAGTCTTCGTCGACCAACGTCGTTCCACCCATGTTGATGCTGCAACTAGCGACTTGTGCGCGGGCTTCGGGATGCTGTTCGAGCCAGGTCAGGGTTGCATCGAGTACATAGCGATCCAGGCGCGGCCCCAGCCGATAGCGTTCGGCGGCGGCGATCATTTCCGCCGGCGGTCGCAAATTGCCATCCTTGTCCAGCCAGCGCACCAGCACCTCGAAATGCGATTGCAGGGGCTGCGGGTTGCGCAGGTCCACGATGGGCTGGCACCACAAGGCGATCCGGTGCTGGTCCAGCGCTTCGCGCGCCGCCATCGCCGAATGCATGGCGCGCGTGCGCATGCGGATGTCATCCGGGTTCGATGCTGCTGCGAAGGAGCGGTTCCCACCCAGTTCCTTGGCAGCGAAGCAAGCGGCATCGGTCAACGAGAGCAACTCGTCGAACGTCATGTGCGGGGGCTTGCTGGTCGCAAGTCCAATACTGCAAGTGGTGCCCAGGTTCTGGCCCTGCCAGGCAATGCGCAGCCCTTCGATGGCCGTGAGCAACCGGCGTGCGCGGGTGTTGGCGGTGCGTTCGTCCATCGGCAGCAGCGCGGCGAACTCATCGCCACCGGTGCGTGCGATCAGGATATCCATGCCAAGTTCGTCGCGAAACAGCGTGGCCACCCGGCGGATCATCTCATCGCCTGCCACATGCGTGGCCGAATCGTTTACCAGCTTGAAGTGGTCAAGATCGGCATACAGCAGGGTGATCGTGTCATTGCTCGCTGCGAGCATTTGCCGTGCGTGCTCCTCGAAGGCATCGCGATTGAGCAACCCCGTCAGAGTGTCGCAGGTGGCGCGTTGCTGCAGCGCCGCGCTGGCATGTGCATGTTCCTGCCGTGACGCCAGCAACAGCGCTGGAATGATCGAATAGAGCACCAGCATGGACATCATCAGGACACTGTCGTGCAGGGTCTGCGGGCGTTCGAAGCCGCCCAGACCAAGGCCCGTCATCAGGCTCACGCAAATGATCACGATTGACGTCGCCACCAGGGTCATCAGCGGTGGATAGCGCACGGCGGCCCACAACAAGAGCGACAACGGCAAGCTGGCCAGTGCAAGCGGATAGTGGCTACCGAGCATCCCGATGCCATACACCGCAGCAAGCATGCCGGCCAGCAATACGCACCATACCGCCATCTCTGCACGATTCGCAGGCGTGCCACGCATGGCCGGCGTGCTGCCGTCGTTGAAAAGTACATACAGCAGGACAGGACTGATGCTGCTTACGCCCAACAAGTCGCCAAGTGCCCACTGCACCGCGACACTGCCCGCTTCATGCAGTTGCACCATGCCGGCATGGACCATGCCAATTGCACCAATGCAGGCGCCGGTTGCACTCAATATCAACCCGCCCCGTAACAGCAGCAATCCATCGGCCGTGCGCAGGTGGAACCGTGCGGAGGGCATTCGACCGCGCACATACCAGCCGGCAAGTAGCGTTGCCAGCGTATTGCTGCCCAACGAGAAGGGCAGGAATTCGGCAGGTACCGGGACCAGGGTCAGATGCAGCACCAGCATCGCCAACGGAATCGTGATGACGTAGCCCAGCCCGTAGCGAATCACCACCGCGAATCCAATACCGGTCGCTGGCCAGAACAGCGTTACGTCTGCTGGAGTGCGCAGGTAAAAAACGGCGATGACCGCGCCGGCAAAGTAAAAGCCGGTGAGCAGTCCCCCTCGTAGCACGCGTGCCAATCCGGCTTGCATCACTGCAGTCTAGGCGTGCCAACGCTGGATGCAAGCGGTCTCATCGCGAAGCAATCCTGTCCCGTTTTCAGCATTCGATGACATTGACCGCAAGCCCGCCGCGGCTGGTTTCCTTGTATTTATCCTGCATGTCCCGGCCGGTGTCGCGCATGGTCTTGATTACCTTGTCCAGACTGACCTTGTGCTTGCCGTCGCCTCGCAATGCCATGCGGGAGGCATTGATCGCCTTGACCGCACCCATCGCATTGCGTTCGATGCATGGGATCTGCACCAGGCCGCCGATCGGGTCGCAGGTCAGGCCCAGGTTGTGCTCCATGCCGATTTCCGCTGCGTTTTCGATCTGGCCAGGACTTCCGCCCAATGCCGCGGTCAATCCGGCGGCCGCCATCGAACAGGCCACGCCGACTTCGCCTTGGCAGCCAACTTCGGCTCCGGAGATACTGGCGTTTTCCTTGTAGAGGATGCCGACGGCGGACGCGGTGAGCAGGAAATCGAACACACCTTGCTCATTGGCGCCCGGGCAAAAACGGTCGTAATAATGCAGCACCGCCGGAATGATTCCGGCTGCGCCGTTCGTGGGTGCAGTGACGACCCGGCCGCCGGCGGCGTTTTCCTCGTTCACTGCAAGCGCGTACAGGTTGACCCAGTCGAGCACCGTGAGCGGGTCGCGCATCGCCGCTTCGGGTTTCGAAGACAGTTCGGCATACAAGCTGGGCGCACGCCGTGTCACATGCAGGCCGCCGGGCAGGGTGCCGGTCTGCAGGATGCCGCGTGCAACGCAATCCTGCATCGCGCGCCAGAGCTCGCGCAGACCCTCACGTATTTCGTCCGCACTGCGCCACGCTTGTTCGTTCTCGAACATCAATCGAGCGATGCTGATGCCATTGGCGGTCGCGCGCTGGATCAACTCGTCGCCGCTTGCGAAGGGATACGCCACGACCGTGGTATCGGCGACGATGCGATCTTCAGCAGCCTCGTCCTGGTTGACGACAAAGCCACCCCCGACGGAGTAATAGTCGCGGGTCGCGATCTCCACCCCAGCGGCATCGAATGCAGCAAAGCGCATGCCATTGGTGTGGAACGGAAGCTTCTGCCGCTTGTTCATCACCAGGTCGCGCTTCTCATCGAACGCGATCGGATGCTGCCCATTGAGGTTGAGGCGCTTTGCACCGCGGATGCGTTCAAGCGCGGCCGGGATGATGTCGGGATCGATCGCGTTCGGCCAATGCCCTTCCAGGCCCATCAAGACGGCTTTGTCGGTACCGTGGCCGCGACCGGTCAGGGCCAACGAGCCGAATACTTCGGCGCGTACGCGAGCCACGTCCTGCAAGCGGCCCGCCTCGCTCAGGTGATGTTCGACGAACCGCGCCGCCGCGCGCATCGGTCCGACCGTATGCGAGGAACTCGGACCAATGCCGATCTTGTACAGGTCAAAGGTACTGACGGCCATGCGGCGTACGCTCGTAGGGTGGCAGGGAATAAAAGTGCTGTTAACGCCTATTCTATGCGCGCTATCGTAACGAGCCGGACGCACGCGTATGGGATTGACCCTTTACCAACGTGATGATTGCCACCTGTGCGACCTCGCGCTGGATGCTCTGTCGAGCGCGCGCGTGCCCGACTTCCAAAGCATTTTCATTGATGGCGACCACGTATTGGAGCAGCGCTACGGACTGCGTGTACCGGTCTTTTGCGACACCGTTGGCGGTCACGAACTGGATTGGCCGTTTGATGTCCATGCGATCCGGGCGATGCTGGCGGCCAGGTAACGGCAAACAATGACGACGGGCGCGGTGGCCGGTTGGTTGCGTTGCTCCCATTGGATTGCCAGCATGGGCATGAGATGCCGGGTACGGGGAAGGCGATGATGGTGCGGAACATCTGCTTGCTGTTGGGGGTTTGGTTGCTGTGTGCAGTTGCACTGGCAGCGGTGCCGGAGCGCCCCCATTTCCGCATCACCGGGATTGCGCAGGGCCTGCCATCGACCGAAATCAAGGGGCTGGCGCGTGATCGGGATGGCTATCTTTGGATCGCTACCGCCGATGGCCTGGCACGTTACGACGGTGTTGGCATGCGTGTGTGGCGGCATGACGAGACCGATCCGCGCGGGCTGCCGGGCAACAACATCCAGACGCTGATGGTCGATGCGGAGGATCGCATCTGGCTTTCCGTGGAGGGTGCGGGGATCAGCGTGCTGGATGCGCAACGACGTAGCTTCATCCACTACCGACATGCGACGCATCCTCGCATCACCAGCGACGATATCTGGGCGTTTGCCCGCCAAGGAAAGATTGTCTGGTTCGGTACCTATGATGGCGGCCTGTACCGGTTGCAGCCGGATGGCGCGCTATCAAGGTATCGCCATGCCGCGGATGCGACAGACGGCTTGCCGTCGAATACGATTCTCGCGCTTGCCGCAGACGGCGACGGCGCGTTGTGGATAGGCACCGACAAGGGGCTGGCACTCTTTGACGACGGCCACCTCCAGACGGTCCGCTTGCCGGGCGCGAAAGCGTTGCCCATGGTGTACTCGCTCAGCATGCTGTCGGACGGACTGTGGGTCGGGACGTCGGAAGGCGT
>JBDSGA010000173.1:0-6742 GCA_039919235.1 Thermomonas sp.
CCACCGTTCCGGTGCTGGCGGCGATCTCGTTAATGGCCGGCCGCAGCGAACCGTTGCCGAAGTCCATGGTGATGATGGGTGGACCGATCGACCCGCGCGAGTCACCGACCGCGGTCAACAACCTCGCCACCCGCCAGCCGCTGTCCTGGTTCGAGGACAATGTCATCAACACCGTGCCGCTCAATTACCCGGGCAGTGGCCGCAAGGTGTATCCCGGTTTCCTGCAACACCTGGGTTTCGTGGCGATGAACCCCGAACGACACGCGATGTCGCATTGGGATTTCTACCAGGACCTGTTGTAAGGTGACCTGGACGACGCGCAATCGCATCGCAAGTTCTACGACGAATACAACGCCGTGCTGGACATGCCGGCCACGTATTACCTGGACACCATCCGCATCGTGTTCCAGGAATTCCTGTTGCCGCGCGGACTCTGGGACGTCGCAGGCGAACGCGTGGAGCCGTCGAAGATCCGTGACTGCGCGCTGTTGACGATTGAAGGCGAATTGGACGATATCTCCGGCGAAGGCCAGACCCGCGCCGCGCACAAGTTGTGCACCGGCATCGCGCAGGCCGACAAGCAGCATCTGATCGCGGAGGGCGCCGGCCATTACGGCATCTTCAGCGGACGCCGCTGGCGTACCCAGGTCTATCCGCAGGTGAAGGCCTTCATTGCCGCATACGCTGCGAAAGCCGCCACTGAAGAAGCCGCGCCGGTGGCGAAACTTGCCGGCTCCCCAGCTCCGAATACTCGGGCGCCGAAGCCTCTCTCGAAGTCCGTGTCGAAGCTGGTAGCCCAGAACGTCATTGCCAAGCCGTCGTCTAAAAAGACGCCCGCGCCGAAGGCGGTAGCGAAGAAGAAGAAATCGATCCGCAAGAACGCCGCCTGACGCTGGAAAGACAGGCGGCGATCAAGATCGCCACTCGCGATATGCTCCGTACTTTCAAGCGGAGTTGAATCTATGCGCATTGCATTGTTGGCGGTCGCCTTGTCACTGATCGTGGCTGCACCTGCAAGTGCGCAGGATGCTTCGAAACCCAAGCATCGCAGCGCGAAGGAGATCATTGATGCCGCGCCGGCGTCTGCATGGCGCGCGCTGGACCCAGCCAACACGCTGTACATGGAATTGAACAGCGGCCGCGTCATCATCGAGTTGGCACCAGGCTTCGCCCCCGAACATGTCGCCAACATCAAGACGATGGCGAAGGGCGGATTCTGGGATGGCTTGTCGATCTACCGGTCGCAGGACAATTTCGTGGTCCAGTTCGGCGATGCCGACGCCGACGAGAAAGCAAAAGCCAAGCCTTTCCCTGACGGAACCAAGCAGCACCTGCCCGCTGAATTCACCCGATCCTACAAGAACATACGCTTTGATCGCTTGCCCGATGTCGATGGTTGGGCACCGCAGGTCGGCTTCATCGACGGTTTCCCGACCGCACGCGATCCGAAGACGGACAAGGCGTGGCTGACCCATTGCTACGGCATGCTCGGCGCTGGCCGCAGCAACGAACCCGACAGCAGCATCGGCGCCGAACTGTACGTGGTGATCGGGCAAGCGCCGCGCGCGCTGGATCGCCAGCTCAGCGCAGTCGGCCGCGTGGTCAAGGGCATGGAGCTGCTCAGCACCATCCCGCGCGGACCCGAGCCGATGGGCTTCTATGACAAGCCTGAGCAGCGCACCACGATCAAAGCGATCCACCTGGCCAGCGAAGTGCCGGAAAGCGAGCGCACCCCGCTGCAACTGTTGCGTACCGACAGCCAGGCCTTCATCGATGCCACCGAGTCGCGCCGCAACCGCGTCGATGATTTCTACAAAATTCCATCTGGCCACATCGACCTGTGCAACGTGCCGTTGCCGGTGCGAGTGCCGCCGAAATCATAGTTTCAACGTCACGCAAGGCGAAGGCCGCCTTCCGGCGGCCTTCGCCTTGCGTCAAACTAGGGACTGAAGGGGCTTAGAACTCCTTGCTGAACCTGAGCCCCAACGTCCGCGGCTGTGCGAAGACGGTGTAGGACTCCGCGCCGCAGGTCAGCGCTGCGCACTCGGAGAACCTGGCAAGTTGCGCACGGGTATCGAAGGCATTCTTCAAGAACACATCAATGGACCAACTTTCCTTGCGCCAACCGAGGGACAAGTCGGCCAGCGTATAGGCATCCATTTTCCCGAACACCGCGCTCTGCGCCTCGCGGAGGTCGTTGGTGCGCTCGCCCTGGTGCGCCAGCGAGACTTGCCAGAACGCTTCGCCCCCACGCCAGTCGAAGGTGTAGCGCGCATTGACATTGCCCTTGAACCGGGCAGTGACTGGCAGGCGGGTACCCGCGAATGCACGGCTGTAACCCAAGCCAGTGACATCAGCGATCGGCAAGTAGCAATCGGCGACGGGGGTGACGCCATCAGCCTCGGTCTGGCTGCAGAAATCCTTGGTCAGCTTCGCGTCGTACCAGGCAAATCCGCCAGTGATCTGCAGGTTGTAGCTGGCAGCCCAGCTCAAGTCCATTTCCAGGCCCTCGATCCGAGCCTGCGCCGCATTGCGGATTTCGGTCAGGCCATTCGCGCCTAGGTATGAGAACTGGAAGTCATCCCAATCCTGGCGGAACAGCGCCCCGTTGAGAATCACCTTGTTGTCTGCCCATGATGTCTTCCAGCCGATTTCGTAATTGGTCAGGAAGTCTGACTTGTAAGGAGGCAAGGAGCCCTTGCGGTTGATGCCGCCGGGTCGGTAGCCCTCTGACCAGGTCGCGTACAACAACTTGTTGTCATCCACCTTCCAGGTCAGGTTGACGCGACCGATGCTGTCGCTCTCGTGCGTGCCCTTGTCCAGGTTTGTGCATGGCGCGCCATGGAATTGTTCGCTCGAGAAGCACTGCGAGACACCGGTAGTTCCACTGAAGCCATCGCCATACCCGAAGAAGCCCTTGAGGCTGTTCCTGTTCCGGAAAAATCGCATTCCGCCAGTCACTGTAAATTTGTCGGAGAGGTCGAACGATAATTCCCCGAACACGGCCTCATCCCGATCATTGCGTTGCTGCGCAGTCAGCCAGACCGTGTCTGGCCAGCCATTGACCTCGGAGCCCTGGGCGAGACCGTCAACTTTGTAACGCTGGAAGATGTCATGACTCTGCTGCTGCCAGAACAGGCCGGCGACCATGCGCAGGCGTTGGTCCTGCGGCGAGTTGACGCGGAGTTCGTGGCTGGTGCGCTTGTAGCCATCCGTGGCCTGGATGTACTGCGACGGATTGATCGCATTCCCATTGTCATCGTAGGCGAGGTAGTCGAACAACGAGTCATACCAAAAACCGTAGTCGGCATAGTCAGCTTCGGAATCCACGTCGCGCTTGAGATGGGAAAACACATAGGTCAAGTCAAAGTTGCCGATCTTGCCCTCCACCGTCATCGCGGCTTGGTACCAGCGGTCGTCCGAGGACTCCGGGTAGAAGTGCTTGACTGCCAATGGGGCGTAGGTGCTGTCGTATCCGGCATCCGGGTTGCCGATTTGCGGATCCACGCCTGCGCTGCCGTGTGCTTTCATCTTCTGCGCCATCAACTGGGGCGTGATCGTCCAGGTGTCGTTGATGTCGAAGCGCAACGCACCGCGGATGCCGGCGGTATCGGCTTCGTTGAAGTTGTCCTCTACCCTGCTGGCATTGTCGATCGTGATGCCTGCATTCGGAAATGTGCGGGTGCCATGGATATTGTCGACGTAACCTGCATCGTGCTTCTGCCAGCCGACCAGGCGGACGGCAGCGCCAGTGCTTAGTGGAATATTCACGAATCCTTCAAACACATGCCCCAATCCGCCGTCCTGGATCTTGCTGCCCTCCACCGCGAAGCCAGCTGCATAACCAGTGGGATCCGGCTTCTTGGTGATGATGCGCACCGTGCCTGATTGGGAACTCGCCCCATACAGCGTGCCCTGGGGGCCGGCGAGTGCCTCGACGCGCTCGATGTCGTACATGTGGATGTCGAGCGCACCTGTCACCGTGGTGATCGGCTGTTCGTCTAGGTACATCGACGCGCTGGGCTGGGAGCTGGAGTGGTTGGCATCGCTGCCACTGACCACGCCACGCATGTACAACTGCACGAAACCCGGGCCGGAGAACACGCCGCCACCCGACGTGCCGAATGACAGGCTTGGAATCAACTTGGCGTAGTCATTGAAATTGGCAACGTCTTGCTGCTCCAATTGTTTGCTGCCGAGTACCTGCAGGCTGATCGGCACCTTCTGCAGGTTTTCCTCCCGCTTCTGCGCGGTCACCGTCACCGCTTCCAGGGTGCGCGGATCTTTTTCCTGAGTCGCGGGCGTCTCGGCGGATTGCGCCCACGCCATCGGCGCGAATACCATCAAGGAACTTGCCACGGCGATGGCCACTGCCAACGGCAGGCGCCGCAGTCCGTGTGATGGATACGAGGTTCGCGTGTTGCCATGTCTTGCGTGCATGTGCAGTCCCATCCCAGGGTGTCGAATACAAAAACGCGGAAATCGTCCAATACCGGCTAAAGCGGATCGTCCGGCACCAGCGGATAGCTTTCCAGCACGGGCCCGAGGGCCAGCTTCAAAGGCCCCAACCATGGTTCGTAATGTCGCCAGTGATCCACCCCTTCGCGGTAGATCGGTTGCCGTACCTGCTCGGAACTGGCGGTGCGCACCGGGCGGTCGTTCTCGAAGAAACGCATGCAACGCTCGTCGAATCCCAGGCCACAGTGTTCGAGCAAGGCGCGCACTTCGCGCTCGGTATCCGCCACCAGGTCTTCATAGATCACGCGATGCACGCGTCCCGGCAGCACGTGGTCGAAATGGTCCATCAGGCCCACGTAATCGCGGTAGTAATGACCCATGTCGGCGAGGTCATAGCTGAACGCCTGGCCGCGTGCGAAATGCTGTTTGAAGTTCGAGAAGCAACACGCCATTGGATGCCGGCGTATGTCGATGATCTTTGCTTGCGGCAAGATCAGGTGGATCAAGCCAACGTGCGCGAAATTATTCGGCATCTTGTCGATGAAGAATGGCCGCCCCAACTTTCGCTGCACGCGCGTGCTTTGCAGGTAACGTTCGCCCAACTCGCGGAACGTAGCCGGATCGAGCGCGGCCAGCAGGTCATGGTAGGACGTGGTTTCAGGATTGGGCAGTTGTGCGCGCAGGTCGCGCACGATGCCGACGATGTCCGGTAACTCCATCGTGGCTTCGACCTGTGGATGGCTGGACAGGATCTGCTCGACCAGGGTCGACCCCGCGCGCGGCATGCCAAGCACGAACATCGGTGAAGGATCGTCGCTACCGCTACCACTACGCTCGGTGAAGAATTCACGCGTGTAAGTGGCTTGCGCATGCCGGCGGCGCAAGGTGTTCTGGCCGGCGCTGTACGACAATTGCTGGCGCCGGAGTGCATTGCCTTCCACGTAACTCAGAAACGATGCCTCGTATTCCCCGATGTCTTCCAGCGCCTTGCCCAAGGCGAAGCGGACGTGCATGCGCTGGTCATCATCCAGATCAACGCGGCGCAGCTGGGCCTGCATCGCGGCGATGTCGGCGGCATCGAACTGCATCGTCTTCAGGTTGGCCAGGCTCCACCACGCGCCACCGAAAACCGGGTTGATCTCGAGGGCACGCCGATAGGCAATGATCGCCCGCTCGGTCTTGCCCTCGGTCTTCAGGGCATGTCCCAGGCTCATCCAGACCCGCGCATCCTTCGGTCGGTTCAGCAGGATCGATTCGTATAGCTCGATGGCATCGCGGTAGTGACCCAGCTTGCCGAACACCACTGCCTTGAGGTTGAGCAGGTGAGTGTTCTCAGGCTCCTCATCCAACAGCCCCTCGATTTCCACCAGCGCGTCTTCGTGCCGGCTGCTTCGATCCAGCAATAACGCGTAGTTGTGGCGTGCGGCGCGAAACCCCGGCGCCAGTTGCAGGCAGCGCTCCAGCAGTACCAGCGCCTGTTCATTGCGGCCCACCCGCGCGGCAAGTTCGGCCAACATGCGCAGGGCGGATACGTCATCTGGCAGAGCGACCAAGCGCTCACGCAACAGGGTCTCGGCTTCTGGCAAGCGCCCGCCGGAAAGAGCCTCGCCCGCCGCCAACAATTGTGGGTCGTGGATGCTGTTGTCGGCATGCATCAAGAATGCATGCGCGGCGGCCGGATCGTTGGTTGATCGCAGCAGGCTTGCAAGCCGTAGCCATACACCGGGCAAAGCAGGTTGCAGCGACGAAGCTTTGCGCAGTGCGGTGATCGCGTCCTTGCGCCGCCCCAATGCCGCAAGCGCAAGGCCAACTTCCATCTGCACCCCCGGTGCGTCCGGCTGTGCCAGCGCAAGGGGTTGCAGCTCCGCGACAGCCTCGGCGAAATGGCCCTGCACGTTATGCGCCATGCCAAGGATCAAGCGCGCCGGCGGAAGCCCCGGGACCGCGAGCAGGATCTGCCGTGCCTGTTCCTCAGCCAATGCGGGATCGCGCGCAAGCAACTGCATCGCGTGGTGAAGCGCAGTCTCGACGCTGGCCTGCGTTTGGTTGGCGCTCATGCTGCCCCTGGAGTTCGTAGCGTTGCCGTGGCAGTCCCCCGACCAAACCCGACAGCACAATCTAACCGCCGGGTGACGCGAGCGTCCAGCGCCGTCACTTGATCTTCGCCCAACGGTTCCTAGCCTATGGTTCCCACCTACCTGCGAGCGACGCCATGGCCATGATCAAGATGCGCATGACTGGCAATGCCGATGACATCCGCACGATCTCCAACTTGCTGCAGAGC
>JBDSGA010000174.1:0-11652 GCA_039919235.1 Thermomonas sp.
TCGTGATTTCTATCGTGCGTGGTTTGCGCGAATGATTGGTAATCCGCAGTCGCCGCAGTTCGATGTCGTCTTCGGGCGAGATCGCGATTTCAAGATGCGTTTCAAAACCATTCTTGCGACCGCGGAACTCGGCTTTGGCGTCGGAGAAAATTGCTTCGTAGCCGTTCACGTCGACCGTCGTTGGCTGATACGAGGTCGACCAGAATTCACCACTATCGACGTCGCGCAGATAACAGTAGTTGCCCCACTGGTCGCGGGTGCCATCTTCGCGCCAACGGGTCACCGCCATGTCGTGCAGGCGGCTGTAACCGCTGCCCGCGCTGGTCAACATGCTGTGGTAGCGACCGTTGGACAGCATCTGCAATGCCGGGCGCGGCGACGAGGCATTGCGGAAGATCCGCAAACGGGTCTCGGCGTCATCGATCATCGTGCCAGCGCCAGCAACTTCACCCGTGTTGGGGTGGAACGCGCCCGTGCGCGGGATGCGTTCCTGCAGCAACAGCAGCGTGGCCTGGAATTCTGGATCGGCCATGAAACGGCGCTGCATTGGCTCGTTGTGCAGCAGGTAGCTCAGTGCGAGGAAACCCATGCCCTGGTGGTGGGCCATGAACGAACGCACCAGTGCACGGGTCTGTCCGCGCGGCACACGCACCGACGTGTAGTCGATCGCCTCGTACATGCCGTAGCGTCCGGAGAACCCATCCGCAACCATGCGTTGCAGATTTTCGCAGGCGGCTTCCGGCGCCACCATCAGTGCCATCATGCTGGCATATGGCGCGATCACCAGGTCCTGCGCAAGCCCGCGACGCAACCCCAGACCAGGCACGCCGAAGGCACGGTACTGGTAGTTCATGCGCGCATCGACGAGGTTGTAACCGGATTCCGAAATGCCCCAGGGCACGTCGCGCTGGCGGCCGTATTCGATCTGGCGCGCCACCGAAGCCCTTGCAGTCTGGTCGAGCAGCGAGCCCTCGTAGCTCGGCATCACCAGCTGCGGCATCAGGTATTCGAACATCGAGCCGCTCCACGACAACAGCGCGGAATCGCCATCGACATCCGTGAGCAGGCGACCCAGCGAGAACCATGCATCCTGCGGGAGTTGTCCCTGCGCAATCGCGATGAAGCTGCACAGGCGCGCTTCCGAGGCCAGCAGGTCGTAATAGCCAGGATCGCTGCGATGTTCCTCGACGTTGTAGCCGATGGTCAGCAGGTGACGAGTGCGGTCATACAGGAACCCGTATTCCATCTGCGCGCACTGCCCGGCGACATGCGCCAGGCGTTCGAGCTCCACGATGCGCGCACGGGCTTGCTCTATCACCTGTGCGACTTCAGACGCGTGCGAGGTGTCGCCAGGCGGCAAATGCTCCGCGAGCTGCATCAGCGTAGGCATACCCGCCGCCATCATTGACGATGGGAGTGGTGCGAGCCAAGCCAGTTCCCGCTGCGCCGCGCGGCATTGCGCTAACAATTTCTGCGACCAGTACGGTGCGTCGGTGCTGCTCTCGACAGGTCCTTCGACCAATGCCTGCGCAAGCTCGGTCAATGCCATGAGTACCTGCACTAGCTGCTGGCCCGGCATCGGCAAGACTTCGCGCGCAGCCTGCAGTGCTTCGCCGAACGCCGGGTCTGCGTTGCCGCCATTGGCTTCATGCAGCACCTCGAAGGTGTCCTGCAGGCCCTGCCACGTGGATGGTGCCAACAAGGGTGCATCGATCAGGTCAAGCAATCCCTGGCGAAGCGTGAGGAGGTGCCCTGCAAGGTTGCCGCTGTCGACGGTGGAAACGTACAGCGGCGGCAATGGGCGCAGGGTTTCGGTGTCGTACCAGTTGTAGAAATGGCCGCGATGTCGTGGCAACGCTTCCATCGTCTGCAACGTATTCGCGGTTCGTTCGATCACCGCGCTGGTTTGCAGGTAGCCGAAGTCATGCGCCGTAAGATTTGCAAGCAACGACAGGCCGATATTGGTCGGCGAGGTGCGCCGCGCCACCATCAGCGAAGGATGCTCCTGGATGTTGTCCGGCGGCAGCCAATGATCATCTGCGGTGACGAAATCTTCGAAGAACGCCCAGGTGCGACGCGACAGGCGCCCCAGGAATCTGCCCTGCCCGGACGAAAGTTGCGCGGTCTTGCGCGTGCGGACGCGCCCGATCCACCAAGTGAGCCAGGGCGACAACGCCCACAGCACCAGCAATGGCATGGCGACGGGCAGTGAAAACGGATGCACGCGCATCAGTGCAATGGCGGTTGCGATCGCGAACGCCGGCGCGACCCACATCGAACGCAGCGATGCCAGCACGCCGTTGCCCAGCGTCCGCGCCACCTCGTTGGAGGGGCTCCATTGCAACATCCGGCGATGCGACAGCAATTGCCGCCATAGCGTGCGCGCGATTGCATCCAGACTGAAAAATGCCTCGTACGGCAGGCATGCCACCGCCAGCACGATGCGTGCAAGATCGCGACCGGCAGCGTCGGCGCGGTGGAGCAGATGTGCACGCCACGGCAGTTCCAGTGGCTTGTTGAAGAACGCCATCAGGGTGGTCACCAATGGCGCGACCAACAACGTCGAGAGCACCCACAAGGTCCAGTTGAGCGCACGCGGGGCAAGCAACCAACCCAAAATCAGCAAGGACACGGTTGTCGCTGGCACCAAGCTGCGACGCAAGTTGTCCA
Source organism: Thermomonas sp. (assembly GCA_039919235.1). GTDB lineage: Bacteria > Pseudomonadota > Gammaproteobacteria > Xanthomonadales > Xanthomonadaceae > Thermomonas. The sequence goes on from JBDSGA010000174.1 coordinate 2,671, forward strand.
GCACTTTGCCGCGCGACAGCATCGACAGTGGATTGCGCTCACGTCTTCCATCCGCGAGCGTGAGCCACGGCAGCAGCCACGGCAGCAGTTGCCAGTCGCCACGAATCCAGCGGTGGCGGCGATTGACATCGAGTGCGTACCGAACTGGATAGTCCTCGTACAGTTGCACGTCGCTCACCAATCCAGCGCGCGCGTAGCAGCCCTCCAGCAGATCATGGCTGAGGATCTGGTTGTCCGGAAAACGGTTGGCGATCGCACGTTCGAACGCATCGACATCGTAGATACCCTTGCCGACGAATGAGCCTTCGCCAAACAAGTCCTGATAGACGTCCGACACTGCGCGCGTGTACGGGTCGATGCCTGGCTCGCTGCCGTACAGGCGCGCATACCAGGAGCGGCGTTCACTACCCATGCTGGTGCCGACCCGTGGCTGCAGGATGCCGTAGCCGCCGGTCACGATCTGTCGCTTCGGGTCAATGCGAGCACGGTTGAGCGGGTGCGCCAACGTGCCCACCAACTCGCGCGCGGCGTCGCGTGGGAGCTGGGTATCGGTATCGAGCGTGATGACATAGCGCACGCCGCGCAAGCGTTCGATGTTGCCGACCACCTTGCTGAACGCATCACTCGTCCCGCTGTGCAGTAGCGTATTCAATGCGGCGAGCTTGCCGCGCTTGCGTTCGTGTCCCATCCACTTGCGTTCGCGCGGATTCCACAGGCGCGGACGGTGCAACAGGAAGAAGACGTCGCCATCGACACCGGGATGACGCTGGTTGAGTGCATCGATCTCCTCCTGCGCGGCGTCGAGTATCTCCGAATCCTGTGGCAGCACGGCCTGATCGGCGTCGAGAAAATCGGTGAGCAGCGCGAAGTGCAGGTGATCGTCACGATTGGCGAGGAAGCGCACTTCCAGGGCGTCGGCCAGTGTCTGCACCGTGTCTACGTTGCCGATCATGGTGGGAACCACCACCAGCGTGCGCGACTCACTCGGCACGCCTTCGGAATAGTCCAGGCGAGGTAGTGCGCGCGGTGTCGCGAGTAGTGTTGCAGCCCAATTGACCAGCACCACGCCGAGCTCGCTGAAGGCGATCACGCATAGCGCGCCGACGATCCACAGCACGCCACCTGCATACAATTCCGAACGCGCCTCATGCACCAGTCCAAAGGTGAACAAGGCGATGATTGCCGCCATCGGCAGGATGTAGGCCAGCAGTGGGACACGGCCAGCGATTGACCGCATCGATGCCCGTAGACCACCACGCAATGCGAGCGTTTGCGCCAGCTGCGCGCGGCCTTCGTCAATCAGATAATAGCCGACATGCGCGGCGATCTGGTGGTTGTCCGTTACGTTGGCATGCGCTTGCGCCAGGGCAAGCGCGGCCTCCGCGACCCTGGATTCGTCGAGTTTGCCGCGGCGTGCAATGCGCTCGACGACATGCCGGTAGCGGTCGCGGGTGGCAAAATCCATGCGTCCATACGTGCCGCCTGGATCGGCGCGCAGGCTGCGCTCGACCACGCTCATGGTTTCGACGAATTCGCGCCAATCCATCATCGCCAGCAGGCGCAGGCTGCCGATGCTGTTGCTGATCGAGACCTGTTCCGCGGCCTGTTGCCGGTTTTCGGCTTGCACCAGCTGGCTGATGCTTTGTTCGTCGTCGGCAAGCCACTGCTCGATCCACGTCAATGGCAGGCCTAGCGCCGAACTGTGTCCCTGCAGCCGGCGAGTGATTTCAGCCACGAAGGCGCTGCTGCGTGGCGGTTGCGAACGCGCCATGTCGGCGACCACCAGCACCACGCTCTTGGAATCGGATTCGGCCACTTCGATCAATCGATCGGCCCACAGATCGGCCTGGTTACGGTCGATGCGGTCGGCGATGATCTGTGAACTGATCCGGCGCAAGTTCTCGATCAGCGCCAACCGCAACATGATCGGGATCGCCCACAATTCGCCGAGGTTGAGCGGCATCACCGATTGGTAGGCCGCGATGAATCGGCTCAGGCTGTCAAGGTCGACGCGTCCATCTCCATGCGAGATCGCATTCAGCGCGATGTCATACACGCGCGGCAACTTGTCGGAAGGACCGCGATCCAGACGCGGCAGTTCGCGGCTGTAGCCTTTCGGCAAATGCCGACGTGCGATCCGGATCTGTTCCTCGACCAGGTACAGGTTGTCGAGCAGCCAATCCCCGGCAGGCGTCAGCCGGCGATTGGCTTGCACCGCGTCGCTTAGCAGCTTGCTCGCACGCTCGATCACGGATTCGTTGTCACTCAGGCGCTCCAGCAGTAAATCTCCTGGCTGGTAATCGCTGAGACGGTGCGACTTGGCGAGCGCAACGCCATGGCGTTCCATCTGTTCTGCACTGAACAGTTGCGCACGCAGCGGCGACTCGCCCGGCTCATTGCGGCGGGACTGGCGGCGCCCCAGCATGCGTTGCAGGCGGATTTCGGTTCTAGCGAGCACCCAGCGAATCGACATCATTCGCCAATGCTACCGGTGCCCAACTCGATGACCACACGATGCTCATGGCCGTCGTCCTGCAACGGAATCATGCAGGGGTGGAGCTGGAGATCAATGCCATCGAGTGTCGCCTTGCAGATGCCACGCTGTCCGGCCTGCCCGGGATGTGGATTATTGACCTCGATCAGGTAGCGGCTGGAACCGTGACGATAGGCAATGGAAAAGCCCGGCCAATCGCTTGGGATGCAAGGATCCATGCGCAGCTGCGCGCCCTGAAGCTTGAAACCGAGGATGGCTTCCAGCCCGGCCCGATACAGCCATGCACCAGAACCTGTATACCAGGTCCAACCGCCGCGGCCCACATGCGGCGCCACCGAATACACATCTGCGGCGCTGACGTAAGGCTCGACTTTGTAGCGATCGACCGCCTCGCGCGTGCCGGCATGGTGGATCGGATTGATCAACGAAAACAACTCACCAGCGCGATTACCCTCGCCCAACTTCGCCAGCGCGAAGATCGACCACAGCGCGCCATGGGTGTACTGGCCACCATTCTCGCGAATGCCGGGCGGATAGGCCTTGATGTAACCCGGGTCGTGTTCGGTCTTGTCGAATGGCGGCGTGAACAGCAAGGCCAACTGTTCGTCGCGAAGGATCAACTGGTCATCGACCGCTTGCATCGCCGACGTTGCATGTTCGGGATCACCACCGCCGGCGATCACGCTCCAGGATTGCGCGATTGCATCGATGCGGCACTCGCTGCTGGCGTGCGAACCCAAAGGCGTGCCGTCATCGTAATAACCGCGCAAGTACCAGGCGCCGTCCCAACCGGCGCTATCGAGCGCCTTGCGCACTTTCGCCGCACAGGCCTGCCAGCATTTCACACGCGCATCGTCACCTCGCGCGAGTGCGTGCGGCACGAAGGCGTCGATCGTCGCTACGAGGAACCAGCCCAGCCAAGTGCTTTCGCCCTTGCCCTGCTCGCCCACCCGGTTCATGCCGTCATTCCAGTCGCCGGTGCCGAACAGCGGCAGGTCGTGCGCACCGAGCGTCAGGCTGACGTCGATGGCGAGCGCACCGTGTTCGTAAAGGCTGGCATCGATGCCGGACGTCGATGGTTTGAAGAAGGCATCGTCCTGGCCTGGCTTGAGCACATCGCCGGCCAGGAATGACTGCCGTGTTTCGAGCAAGCCCGTATCGGCAGTGACCTCAATGTAGTGCGCGGCGACGAACGGCAGCCACAGGCGGTCGTCGGTCATCCGCGTGCGCACGCCCTCACCGGCTGGCGGTAGCCACCAATGCTGGACATCGCCCTCGACAAACTGCCGACCAGCAGCACGCAGCAACTGTTTGCGCGCCTCGCCTGGACTGGCAACGCAGAGCGCCATCACGTCCTGCAACTGGTCGCGGAAACCGTACGCACCACTGGCCTGGTAATAGGCGGTGCGCGCCCACACTCTGCAGCCAAGCGCCTGGTAGAGCAGCCAGCGATTGAGCAGCAGGTCCATCGCGCGGTCGGGCGTCTTGACCTGCACGGTGTCGAGGATATCGTCCCAGGCGTCCGTTGCCGATTTCAATACCTCGTCGAGGTTCGCATCGCGCTGGCGCCGCACCAATGCGCGCGCGCTCTCGGCATCGCCCGCATCACCGAGCAACAACACGATCTCGTCTTCGCCATCGATGCCGAGTTCAATCTGCAGTTGCAGTGCACCGCAAGGATCCAAACCTGCGCCAGTGCGTCCAGACAGTGGCACGTCTTTTCGCAAGGCGGACGGCGCGTCCAGCGTGCCGTGGTGTCCGATGAATTCGGATCGGTCCCCGCTGTGCGAGGTCTGCCTTCCAAGTAGATCCATGAAGGCGACCCGCTCGCCATATCCTGGACGCCATGCGTTGCTTGCAAACAGCGCACGCGTGGCGGGATCCAGCGTGGTGACGATATAGGGTGATGACTGCTCACCGTTGGCGGCCAACGCCCATTGCACGAATGCGGTCACCGACAGTTTGCGCGGTCGTCCGGAACGGTTGCGCAGGCGCAACCGCGCGATCTTGAGGCCATCGGCGGGTGGCACGTATTGCAGCAAATCCAGTTCGATGCCATGGGCGTGGTGTTGGAAGCGGCTATAACCTTGACCGTGTCGCGCCACATGTGTGCCAGCGCCCTCGCCGGGTTTAACGCTTCCCGCGGTGGCGGTCCACACCATGCCGTCGTCCTCATCCCGGACATACAGCACGTCTTGTGGTGGATCACGGACCGGATCGTTTGCCCACGGGGTGATCGGATTTTGCTGGCTGTTCAGTGACCACGCGTAGCCACCGCCCGCCTCCGTGGCGGTGAAGCCGAATTCGGGATTCGCGATGACATTGAGCCAAGGCATCGGTGGCCGGTGACCGTCCTGGATGATCGTGACGTATTCGCGGCCATCCTTATCGAAACCGCCGTAGCCATTGAAGTATTCCAGCGCTAGGCCTGCGACAGATGGGTCGCTAGGATCTACTTCCTTTCTTGCAAGCTCATTTCTTTGTGGCTCTGGGCGCACAGCTGCTGTGGCGAAACTGAGATCCGATGCTGGTAACGCATCGATCTGTTCGGCCAGCGAGCCCTTCTTTGCGTCCAGCAGGATCCTTGCAACGGTCGACAAACCCGACAGCAATGCGTCCGAGACTTGATTGCCACGAATAACGAACACATGGGGCTTCGCATCCGTTTTCGCGTGCTGGCCTAAATAGTCGGCGATGCGCGCCTTAAGTTCGCCTTCGAGCTTGGCTGCGTCATCCCCGTGCGCTGTATTGAGCAGTACGAGGTCTGCATCTAGGCATTTGCCTGACCAGAATGCGTGGGCGCGCAATAGGTCGTCGACCAATGCGAAGCCGGCGTCGTCATGGACCCGTACCAGAACGATGGGAAAGTCGCCTGAAATCCCGCCTGCCCATAGCGTGGGCGCGCCGCCACGACCGCGTTCGATCAATTCGGGTACCGCTCGCAACGATGCGTCGGTGTAGAACAATGCAGATGCAAGACGTTGGAAACGGGCCGCCTGCCCGGCATCGATGCCTACTGTGGTGAGCGCATCCTGCGCTTGCTGCAAAGCGCCTTCTCTGATCCCCCCAGAATTCTTGTGGTTCTGATATCGCTGCACTAGCGCCAAAGCTCCATGTCGAGAATCCGCCGCAACCGTCCACCACTGCAGATACACGGTTGCACCGGCCTCGACGTGCACGCGCCGACGCAGGCTGAAAATGGGGTCAATGACGGTGCCGACGCTGCCACTCAACGACGTATTCTCTGCAAGTGCCGCAGGTGCCCGCAGGCTGTCACCACGTCCGATGAACTGCGCGCGGTCCGTGTCCCATTCCAGAGCGGCTGTCGTTGTACCTTCCACGTCCAGCCATTGCGCCACCCAGATGGATTGTTGATCGGCAGGCGTCTGCCGGCGCCTGGTCGCCAACAGCAGTTGCTGCTCTGGCAAGTACTCGGTGCACACGAACAATTTGGAGAACGCGGGATGTGCGGCATCGTTGCGCAGCGGCGCCAGCACCAGTTCGGCGTAGCTGGTGATCTCGATGTCGCGCGGCTCGTCACCGAGGTTGCTGAGCGAAATGCGTCGCAGTTCGCCATCGCCATCTGCGACGACGAGGACTTCGGTCGTCGTTGTAAGGCTGCCGTCGCGACGCTCGATCAGCGCGCGGCCTTCGCTGAAGGTGGCGGCGTAGGCACCGGCGGCCTTGCCGGTCGGCTGGAGTCCTGCCGACCAGACCGTGCCATCGGCGAGATCGCGCACATAGAGGTAGCTCCCCCACGGGTCGCAGGTTGCGTCTTCGCGCCAGCGGGTGATCGCGCAACCCGCCCACTGGCTGTAACCGGAACCAGCGGCTGTCAGCATCGTCCGGTAGCGTCCATTGGACAGCAGATGTGCGTGCGGCATGTGTTTTGGCGCGTGGGTCGCGGCGATTGATCGATCATCCATGGCGCAGTGACTCCGCTCGACAATGTCCATTTATGGCATGCCATCCGTCATGGCGCAGTCAATTCCCTAGGCATGCACTTAACACTTCGCGCCCTAAACTGGATCCAAGGTGCCAAACGCAAACTCCCACATCGCCGTCGAAATAATGTCCAGCAATGCCGGAGAGGCCGAAGTCGTTGGCCTCTTGCCATCCACTGCAGCCTTGGACGACGAGCACCTGATTGACCGTTATCAGCGCGCCGCGTTCGACTACTTCTTGTGCAACCGCATCCCAGCCAATGGTCTGTACGCCGATACCTCGCGCCCGGGTTCACCGGTCAGCATTGCCGTCGTGGGCTTTGCGTTGTCGTCGTATCCGGTGGCGGTGGAACGTGGCTGGATCGCGCGGGAGATCGCAGTTGAGCATTGCCTGGCCGCCTTGCGCTTCTTTCGCGATAGTGACCAAGCCGGAACGCCGGAGGCCACGGGCTACAAAGGTTTCTATTTTCATTTCCTGGACCGCGATACGGGCACTCGCGTATGGCGCTGCGAACTATCGATGATCGACACCGCCCTGCTGATCGCCGGTGCGCTGGCATCCAGCCAGTATTTCGATGCCGAGTCGCCAGCGGAAGAGGAGCTCAGGGTGATTGTGGACACGCTGTACCGGCGCGTTGATTGGCGTTGGTCGCAGAACGGATGCGACACGATCATGCAGGGCTGGAAGCCGGAATGCGGGTTCCTGCATTACGGCTGGGAAGGCTACAGCGAGGCGATCATTTTATACGTGCTGGCGCTTGGCTCGCCGAGCTACCCGATCAGCGAGGCCGGCTACCACGACTGGACGCACACCTACCAATGGGAAAACATCTACGGACACGATTTCCTGTATGCCGGGCCGCTGTTCATCCACCAGTTCTCGCATGCTTGGATCGATTTTCGCGGCATCCGCGACGGTTTCATGCGTGAAAAGCAATGTGATTATTTCGAAAACAGCCGTAGGGCGGTCCACGTGCAGCGCGCCTACGCGTGCATCAATCCGCGTGGCCATACAGGTTATGATGAAGACTGCTGGGGATTCAGCGCCTGCGAAGGCCCCAGCGACGAAGTGCGCGACGCCGATGCCGAACCGCGCAACTTGTTTGGCTATGCTGCCCGCGGTGTCCCGTACGGTCCGGATGACGGCACCCTATCGCCGCCGGCGGTGCTGGCCTGCATGCCGTTCGAGCCGGCATTCGCCATCACCGCAATCCGCACCATGTCCAGCAGGCATCCTGAAATCCTCACGGACGACTGTTTTACTGCGGCGTTCAACGCCGATCTGGGCGATGCTCACGGACGCGCCTGGGTGTCTCCGGGACTGTTCGGACTGGACCAGGGCATCATCGTGATGATGCTCGAGAACCACAGGAGTGGTCAGCCGTGGCGACTAATGCGTGGCTGCCGCTGGGTCGTCGATGGCCTGCGTCGCGCCGGGTTCGATGGCGGCTGGCTCGATGCTGCGCACGCAGCCGAGGACGCCTGATGCCCTGCCGTGACGCGAGTTCAGGGACTCTTGTCGATCCTGCGGTCCGCGCGGAGCTTCAGGCCAACCTGCACCCGGCGGATTGGCGCAATCCCGTTCGCGCGGATCGCTATGGGCTGGTCATCATCGGCGCAGGCGAAGCGGGCTTGACCGCTGCCATGGAAGCCGCAGCTTCGGGCGTCCGCGTTGCCCTGGTCGAGCGCGACCTGATCGGCGGCGATGCGCTCAACTACGGCAGCGTGGCCTCGAAAGCACTGATCCGCAGCGCGCGTACCTATGCTGACATGCGCGATGCGCGCCGTTACGGCGCTGCCGTGCCGCCGCGCATCGATGTCGATTTCCACGCTGCGATGGAACGCGTGTTGCGGCTGCGTGCACGCCTGAGTCGGACCACCTCGCCGCGCATGCTCCGCGAAGCCGGTATCGACCTGTTCTTCGGCCACGCCGAGTTCCGTGCGCCGGACCGGCTCGAGCTTGAGGGAGATCCACTGTGGTTCGACAAGGCGCTCATCGCAACCGGTGCCGAACCCGATGTACCCGATATCCCGGGGCTGGCGGACGTGGGCTACTTCACCAACGAAACCATCTTCGGCATTGGGCAGTTGCCTGCACGATTGCTGGTCATCGGCGGCGGCCCGCTGGGCTGCGAGCTGGCGCAAACTTTTCGCCGCTTCGGCAGCCGCGTGGTGATCGTGCAGCACATGCCGCTGTTCCTGCCTCACGAGGAGCGTGATGCGGCGCAGATCCTGTCGGTGGCGTTCGCGCGCGATGGCATCGAAGTGCGTTTGAATACCAACGTGACCGCGCTCAGGATTGACGGCGGAGAAATTCACGCCGACCTGCGAAACGATGACTACGACTCGGAGATCGTGGCCGATGCGGTGATGGTGGGAACAGGCCGAGTACCGCGGATCGACGACATGGGCCTAGGAGCGGCGGGAATTCGCCACGACACCGTGCGCGGTATCCACGTGGACGATTACCTGTGCACCACCAATCCCATGGTCTATGCGGCCGGCGATGCCTGCATGGAATATCGCTATATCTCGGTCGCCGGT